>JAHAYB010000306.1 GCA_018384835.1 Comamonas sp. | reverse complement strand
ACTATCGGCTTGGCAATGGCCGCAGAGCGCAGGGTGCTCATGAATTTGCGGGCGTTTTGAATGCCTTCCATATAGACCACAATGCTTTGTGTGCGCCCGTCGTTGGCTAAAAAGTCCAGCGCCTCAGGCAGCCCCATGCTGGTGTGTGGCCCCAGGGAAATAACAGAAGAAAACCCCACACCATTGCCCGTTGCCCAGTCCAAAATGGCCGCCGTCAGCGCCCCCGATTGCGATACCAGTGCTACCGAGCCTTCTTGCCCCACCGGCAAAAAGGCGCTGGCGTTGAGCTTCAAATGCGGGCGCTGTATGCCCATGGAGTTGGGGCCTAGCAGCATCAAGCCGGCGTTATCGGCTTGGGCGTGTAGGCGCTCTGCCAGCTCTGCTGATACCCCGCTGGAGATGATGAGCGCAGCCTTGCAGCCCATGCGTACCACCGAGTTGAGGGCGGAGGAGAGCTTTTCAGGCTCCAGCGCTAGCACGGCCAAATCTGGGCGCGAGTTCGACAGCTCTACCAAAGTGGCGCTGGTGTGCGCATTGACAAAGGTGATTTTGCCGGTGTAGGCGCTCCCTTCTAGGTTGTGCAGCAGGGCTTTGGCATAGGGCGGTAGGCTCTCTGGCTGATCTTTGTCACCAACGAGCACCAAGATACTGGCAGGCGTAAATAGGGGGGTGAGATAGTGTTTATCCATATCAAAGTTTTTGAACCAAAGTTTTCAAATGTATCTATCGACCAATAAAGCTAGCCTAGCGCTGTGCAGGTATAGATGGTACGTGGATTGGTACGTGACAAAAAGTTTGGGCTAGGAGCTTTAACGCAGTATAAGTTTGCACACAAGCCTATTGCGGCTTGTCCTATCAGAAACCGACTAGCGCATGGAGCTGACGCATGGCCAACAGCGGCCAAGGCATGGTTTTTCTTTAGAGGAGGCAAAGCCACCTCTTTGTCTTATGTCTTATATAAGATAAGATAGCGGCCGTGCTGCTGCGCTCCCGGTTAAAGCCTTCTTCTTACCATTCCCAGTTCATCGCATCGGCACAAGAACCATGTCTGTCCAAGCCACCCCCCTTGCTGAAGCCACTACCACAACACGCCCAGAAGCGGCTGTGTTGCAAACGCCTGCCTTCAGCCCGCTCTACCAACAAATCAAGGGCTTGATTTTGCAAAGCCTGCAAGCGGGTGAATGGAAACCTGGGGAGCTAATACCCAGCGAGATGGAGCTGGCACTGCGCTACAAAGTCAGCCAAGGCACAGTGCGCAAAGCCATTGATGAGCTGGCCGCTGACAACCTAGTCAACCGCCGCCAGGGCAAGGGCACTTTTGTGGCCACCCATTCTGAGCAGCAAGTGCAGTACCGCTTTTTACAACTGCACCCTGACGTGGGGCAACAACAAGATGAAGGACGCGCACAGCGCCATGTACTGGCCTGTCGGCGCTTGCGTGCTACGGCGCAAATCTCGCGCCCCCTGGGGCTGCGCAGTGGCGAGAGCGTGCTGCACGTGCGCCGGATTTTGACGTTTGCGGGCACGCCCACCATCTTGGAAGATATTTGGCTGCCAGGCCAAGCCTTTAAGGGCTTAACTGCCGAGCAAATGATGCACTACCCCGGCCCGACCTACGCCATGCTAGAGATGGAGTTTGGCATTCGCATGGTGCGTGCTGAAGAAAAATTACGCGCCGTCACCCCCGATGCCCAACAGGCCGAGCTACTGCACGTTGATACCTGCACGCCGCTTTTAAGCGTAGAGCGCCTGTCCTACACCTACAACGATCAACCGATGGAGCTGCGCCGTGGTTTGTACCGCACAGACAGCCACCATTACCGCAACAGTTTGAGCTAGAAAAATGTCAACCACCCGTTAAAAGGCGACGATTGCCTGTATCTCTTTACTGGTTTGAAGATATTGCAGTGCAGCATGGACTAGAATTTTGCCGGTTTGTTTTACGACCTTTTTGATACATAGCCACTCCTAAGAAAGCCTTCCTCCCTATGACTGACCAAGCCAAAAAGCGGCCTGAGTTCCGCAATATCAACGTCTTTAAAGACTTAACCACCTACCGCCTGCCCTGGGCTGGCAAGGTCTCTATCTTGCACCGCGTCAGTGGAATGCTGATGTTTGTACTCCTGCCTTTTCTGATTTGGATGTTTGACCTGTCCTTATCTTCTGAAGTGTCTTTTGACGGCTTCAAAGCGGCCTTTAATGGTGACTGGGGCTGGCTGCTCAAGCTCATGGCGCTGGGCTTGATTTGGGGGTACCTGCACCACCTGTGCGCTGGCATTCGCCATATTTTGTTTGACCTCAACCATGAGCTGGTCAACAAAGAGTTTGGTAACTCTTCGGCTCTTACCGTGCTGGCTGTAAGCCTGGGGCTGACCGTAGTGCTCGGTGCCAAGCTGTTTGGCTTGTACTAAGGCACCTGCCCACTCTACACCTGACACTACGTAATCAAAGGAAAGTTCATCATGTCCGTTAATTATGGTTCTAAGCGCATCGTCGTCGGTGCCCATTACGGTGCTAGCGATTGGCTGGTGCAACGCGGCTCAGCAGTAGTGATTGTGGTTTTTACCGCTATCTTGCTGGCGCAATTGCTATTTACACAAGGCGCTGTGGGCTATGCCCAATGGGCAGGTATTTTTGCCCCGCAATGGATGAAATTTATCACCGCAGCGGCAATTGTCTCTGTGCTCTGGCACGCCTGGATTGGGGTGCGCAACGTCTGGATGGACTACGCCCCCGGCGCTGGCATTCGCTTCTTGCTGCAAACCGTAACCGTAGTCTGGATTGTGGGCTGTGCCGCTTGGAGCTTCCAGGTACTGTGGCGCATTTAAGCTCCAGCACCTCTGCCCCCTACCTATCCTTGCACCTCCCTCTGGAAAGTAAAGAATGAGCTATACCAAAGCAAGCATTACCAAGCGCAAGTTTGACGTTGTTGTCGTCGGAGCCGGTGGCTCAGGCTTACGCGCTGCAATTGAACTATCTAGCGCTGGCCTGTCCGTGGCCTGCCTCTCTAAAGTCTTCCCCACCCGCTCGCACACCGTAGCGGCGCAAGGCGGCGTATCGGCCTCCTTGGGCAATATGAGCGAAGACAACTGGCATTACCACTTCTACGACACCATCAAAGGCGGCGACTGGCTGTCTGACCAAGATGCTGTGGAGTTTATGTGCCGCGAAGCCCCCAAAGTGGTGGTGGAGCTAGAGCACTTCGGTATGCCCTTTGACCGCAACCCCGACGGCACCATCTACCAACGCCCCTTTGGCGGCCACACCGCCAACTACGGCGAAAAACCCGTGCAACGCGCCTGCGCAGCCGCTGACCGTACCGGCCACGCCATGCTGCACACCCTCTACCAGAAGAACGTGGCACACAAGACCAACTTCTTTGTGGAATGGATGGCGCTAGACCTGATTCGCAACACCAATGGCGATGTGATTGGCGTAACCGCCCTTGAGCTAGAAACCGGCGACCTGTACGAACTGCACGCCAAAGCCGTGCTACTGGCTACCGGCGGTGAAGGACGCATCTTTGCCGCCTCGACCAACGCCTTCATCAACACGGGTGATGGCTTGGGTATGGCCGCACGCGCTGGCATCCCACTTCAAGACTTGGAGTTCAGGCAATTCCACCCCACCGGCGTAGCGGGTGCA
>JAHAYB010000290.1 GCA_018384835.1 Comamonas sp. | reverse complement strand
GAGTTAATTAGGTGAGAAGTTGCGTAAAGCTAGCCAAGGCATTGGCTGTGTAAATCTGAGGGTCAAAACTGCTGGGCGATTGACCGTGCTGAATAAACGCCAGCATGGCCTGGGCCAGCGCATCAGCATGGTTACTAACCAAAACGCCTTCCCCTTGGGCCAGCAGGTCGCGCGGGCCAACGACATCGGTAGAGATAACGGGTCGCCCAAGTACCAAAGCTTCAAGTACAACTAGTCCTTGCCCTTCGTAATTGGAGGAAAAGACAAAGCAATCTGCACGGGCTAGCACGGGGAAGGGGTTGGCGTGCAGGCCCGCAAGCAGGATGTGCTGATGTAGCCCCAGTTGGTGGATTTGCTGGTGCAATTGCTGGTACAGGGGGCCTTGACCCAGGATGATAAGGCGTGCCTGGGAATGTTGTTGCACGACTTGGTGAAAGGCGTGGATGAGTTTGGCGTGGTCTTTTTCAGGGGAGAGTCGACCTAAGGTGACAAAAATGGTACCTGCGGCCCCTTCTAACCATGTTTGCAGTGTGTGGGGGAAGGGTTGTTTGGATTTTTCAATGATAGCGGGTGCATCAATTAAATTATTGACGCTTACAAAGGCTCTTTCTTGAATACCGTAGTGAGTGGCTAATTTGATCCGATTTTCTGCGGTAACGCTGGGGGAAACGCAGGCCAGCCGGTGGTAATGGTGATAGTAGAGAAAGATGTTTTTTAGATACGGAAAACGCTCTTCTTGCTCCTTGCGCATATCGTTGTGTAGGTAAATAATTTTGTGGCTATTAGGAGCAGTGGCGAATGTATAGGCCCAAAAGCGCACATAGCCTTCAAAATTAATTACTGCATCAAAATGCACCTCGCCAAACAAGCGACGATATTCACGCTGATAAGCAGCAGCATGAATTAGCTCCTGTTCGGGGCTGGTAAAGCTGCCAATGCGGCTGAATTGCTCATCAATCCAGCGCTCTTCAATAGACAGCAGGGTGTGGCCAATGCGGGGCAGGATGCGCACATGAGGGGGAAGCTGGCCCAGGCGCTCTAAACGATCAGCAAAGTTGGCAATGGCATTGGGATCAATCACCACGCTGATGTCGTACTGGCGGCTGTCCAGGTGGGCCAGCAGGCTAAGGAAGGAGCTGGTAATGCCGCTGGGAATAAAGTTGCCTTGATAAAATAGCAGTTTCTTTCGGCTGTCGGCAGCGGGCTGGTAGTTATAGCTGTCATCACCAAAAAAGAAAAACTCGATGGCGCGTTGGCTGGCTTGGCCGTCTTCGTGGGGATAAAACTGTTCTTGGGCCTGTGGCTGCTCGCCCTTTAGTTGCGGCTGATGCAAGTGTGCTTGCAGGCATGACTGGAGTTGTTTGCGGGTTTGGCACAGGTCGCCAGGCAGGCTTGCCATGTCCAAGTTCAGACCGCGCTCTTGCTGGTAGGCTTCTAGGTCATAGGCGTAGTAGATGACCGGGCGACCCAGCGGCAGGTAGTCAAAAAAGATACTGGAATAGTCAGTAATCAGGATGTCCACGGCGGCCAGCAAGGCGTTGGTGTCGATGTGCTCGGGAACAACAGTCACGTTGAGTTCTGGCAGCTCCAGCTCACGCAGTTGTGCTTCCTGCATGTGGTGGCCGCGAAACAGTAAGCGTACGCCGGGCTGTTGCATGGCTTTCAGGTCGCCCAGCAGTTGGTCGGCATCCAACTGTACATCTTGCAAGGTGCCTCGCCAGGTGGGGGCATACAGCACGATTTTTTCTAGCGGTTTTTCTGTCTGCTCGCCTGCGCTGTCCAGCCCTAGGCTGCGGCGAACGCAGCGGGCAGTTGCGGGGTTGATGGTCTGGTCGATGCGCGGATAGCCGGTTTCGGCCAGTTTGCCTGTAAATAGCCCCTGGACTTCGTAGTCTTCCAGCAGTACACGGCTGGTGTGGCGATTGGGGCTGAGGATATGGGTGGCCTGCAGAAAATTGCGGGTGGCGTTGGCGTGCTCCATAAAGCCTCCTTTGATTTTCCGACCCAGGGTTTTCAGCGGGGTGCCGTGCCAAGTATTGAGGTACTGCTGCCCTTGCCTGCGCACAAAATACGGTGGAAAGGTATTGTTGTTGATTAGGTATTTGGCCTGGGCCAGATACTGTAAATACAGTTTGGAGCCACGGGTGACGTACAGAATAGTTGTATCGTTTTCGCCCGGAGCGAATTCGCGGATCGGGGTGTCTTTGGTTACGACCCAAACGTGGGTAAAGCCAGTAAAGCGGGGATCGTTTTGTAGTTGCTGAAATAAGGCCAAAGGATTGCAGTTGATGGATTTGCCGGCTTGGCTTTCATACAGAATGCAATGCTCCAGCAAAGGCAGGCTTTGTAGGTTATCTACATACTGTGCGGCCAGTTGAGCAAATGAGAGTTTCTGGTAGCACCGGGTATCCAGCCCGTGGGGCTGGTGAAATGGTTGGCTGGCGGCAAAGGTAGTGGCCGCCAGCGTATGGTGGCCCAGTTGCAGCAGCAACTGCCCCAAGCGGGCATACCATTGCGGGTTGATGCTGTTATTGCGTGCAATGGCGGCCTGGTAAGCCTGAATCGCCTGTTCTGGTTGCTGCAGGCGTTCAAGAACAAAACCCAGACGGTAATGCCAGTGGGCATGGCGGTTTTCCAGGGCCAGTGCCTGGCGGTAGTACTGCTCGGCGTGCGGCCATTGATAGCAACGCTCGTGGGCCAGCCCGAGGCGGTAATGCAACTCAGCGTTTTCCGGTTGCGTGTTGAGGCTTTGCTGATAGGCCGCTACCGCTTGCGGCCACAAACCACGCTGTTGATGAAAAGTGCCTATGCCCAGGCAGGATGCGTTCAATGTGATGTCGTGCGCAATGGCTTTCGCAAAGGCTTGCTCGGACTGCTGCGTTTTGCCAGCCTGTTGCCAAGCGTAACCGGCACGGTAGTAACCGCCTGCATCATCGGGCTGTTTTTTGTTGGCGCTGGTAAAGGCTTCGGCAGCCTCTGCAAAGCGGCCCATCTTTTCCAGTGCTTCACCCAGCTCAAAATGCCATTGGGCATTGCCCGTATCAAGTGCCAAAGCCGCTTGCAGGGCTTCAACTTCTTGCCAGATTCTTCCTTGTTTGCGTATGGCTACTGCCAATTCATAAGCATAGCTAGGGTTATTGGGGGCCAATTCAATGGCTTTATGCAAAGCCGCTTCGGCCTCTTCCCCTTTACCGCAAATCCATAGTACCTTGCCTAGGCGATAGAGATATTGTGGATTTTTAGGTTGCAATGCAACTGCTTGACCATAAGTCTCAGCCGCCAGCGAAAACTTCTTATTCAACTCTTGCGCCAGAGCCAGGCGATAGTGCCACTGGGCTTTGGTCGGGTCTGCTTCAACTGCTCGTTGCAGCCATGTTTCTGCTGTTTCCCAGTCTTTGATTTTTTCTGCTACAAAACCTATTCGGTAGGCCAGTTTAGCGGATGGCTGATTCTGAATTTTGGCAATTTCTTGGTAGGCAGCCAGCGCGGATTCCCATTTTTTATTTTTTTCCAATCGAAGCGCCTGAAGATAAGCGATATAGCTCAGCATATTTTCTTTTATCCATATGTGGTATTTAATATCTTCAGCACAAAGGTTTGCACAAAAGATTTTCGAATTTTCTCAATACTTTTACTGTGTAAGCAGAAAAGTCCATTGT
>JAHAYB010000278.1 GCA_018384835.1 Comamonas sp. | reverse complement strand
TTCTGCCGTGTTATGTAGCAGCGCCCAGGCTTGACGCAAACGCAACACATCGCGCCCCCAGCGCCTATCCTGCGGCAGGCGGCGCAGGCCATGCAGGCGTGTGACAGCTTGCGCCAAGCACTGCTGCACGGCTTCGGACCGCTGGCTTTGCCACTGCTGCCACAGGCTGCGCCCTGGCTCCAGCGCATCGGCTTGTGCCAGTATCCAGGCGGTGGAGTGGGCATAGCACAGCGCATCACGCACCTGGCACAAGTGCAGGGGCAGGTGGGCGGCGGGGTCGTCTTCAAAATCAATAAAGCCCACCACCCCATCGGGGCAAAGCACCAAGTTGCGGGCAAATGCCTGGCTTAGGCAAGCGCCGGCCTGATGCACTTGGGCAATGGCTTGCAAGCCTTGCTGCCACAGCGCCAGTACGGCAGATGCACCGTGGGCGCAGGCCAGCTCCATGGCATTGCCCAAGCTGGGGGTGTCTTGCCCCGGTGCGCCTAGGTCACGCATGACAAAGCCGTTTCGCTCCACGGCCAGCACCTCGGGCACGCGCAAGCCCAAAGCGGCCAAGCTGCGCAGGCGCTGCACCTCGGTAGCAATAGCGGCCACACCGCCGCGATTGGGTACGGGCTGGAGCAGCGGCAAGCCCAAGCCTTTGGCCACCACTGCCAGCAAGTGATAGCGCCAAGCGGCATGGGCAACACCTGCCCGTTTGACCCACAGGCTTTGCCCCTGCCAGTGGTGGCGCATGATGGCGTGGGGCTGCTGGGCAAGCTGCTGGCGCAAAAAATCAGCCAGCGCTGTATCGGCAGTGGCAGTGGCAGTGGGGCTGGCTATGGCCATGGCGCTAGGAGGCATCAATGCTGGCTTTCAAATACCGCATCCTGCTCTTTGGGGCTAGAGGCGTGCAGCAAAGGCGGCGTGATTTGAAAGCTATTGGCCTTGGCCAGCGGCCAGTACAGGCGAAACACCCGGTGTTGGCGGTGCAGCGAGCCGAGCAAAGCCCCAGGGCGCACCTGCATGGTCACTTGCGAGAGCAGTTGCACATGCCCGTCATCCATACGGCGCACGATGTGATGGGCGGTAATGTCGCCAGGGGCATCCAAGCCTGCTGCTTGCACCAGCTCCATCAAAGCGTGCATGGTGTTGCGGTGAAAGTTCGCCACTCGCGTAGCCTTGTCGGCCACTACTAACGCCTTTTGGCGCAGCGGGTCTTGCGTGGTTACGCCCGTGGGGCAAAAGCCGGTGTGGCAGGTCTGCGCCTGAATGCAGCCCAGCGCCAACATAAAACCGCGCCCAGAGTTACACCAATCCGCGCCCAGTGCCATCATGCGGGCAATATCAAACGCGGTAATCACCTTGGCAGCAGCGCCAATTTTGATGCGGTGGCGCAGCTTCACCCCCACCAGGGTGTTGTGTACCAGCACCAATCCCTCTTGCAGCGGCACGCCGACGTGGTTGGTGAATTCGACCGGTGCTGCACCTGTACCACCCTCCGCGCCATCGACCACGATGAAATCCGGGGTGATATTGGTTTTGAGCATGGCCTTAACCATGGCAAACCATTCCCAGGGGTGACCCACGCACAGCTTGATACCCACCGGTTTGCCACCAGACAGGCGGCGCAGCTTGGCAATGAACTCCATCAGCTCCAGCGGTGTAGTAAATGCGCTGTGATAGGGCGGGCTGATGCAATCCTCACCCACCGGAATGCCACGGGCGGCGGCAATTTCTGCCGTCACCTTTGCACCCAGCAACATACCGCCGTGGCCGGGCTTGGCACCTTGGCTGAGTTTGATTTCAATCATCTTGACCTGGGGGTCTTTGGCGTTTTCAGCAAATTTTTCTGCGCTGAACGTGCCATCCGGGTTACGGCAGCCAAAGTAGCCCGAGGCCACTTGCCAAATCAAATCGCCGCCATGCTCACGGTGATAGCGGCTGATAGCGCCCTCCCCCGTATCGTGGGCAAAGCCGCCGGTACGCGCCCCTAGGTTTAACGAGAGCACCGCGTTGGCCGACAGCGCCCCAAAGCTCATCGCCGAGATATTGAAAATACTGGCGTGGTAGGGCTGGGTGCAAGGCTGCACCCCCTCAATCAGCTTATCCGGCTCGCCGCCAATCCAAGTGCGAAAGTCCTGCGAAGCCAGCTTGCTAGGGTGTAAGGAATGGTTGACCCATTCATAGCCGGGCGCATTCACATCCAACAAGGTGCCAAAGGGGCGGCTATCTGAAACGCCTTTGCTGCGCTGGTACACCAGCGAGCGCTGGGCGCGTGAGAAGGGCAGGTTCTCGTGGTCGCCCTCAATAAAGTACTGGCGAATCTCGGGGCGGATGTACTCCAGCATGAAGCGAAAGTGCCCAATGATGGGGTAGTTACGCAGCACCGCATGGCGGGTTTGGCGCATATCTAGCAGCCCCAAAGCCGTTAAACCGCCTAATAGCAAAGGCATCAACCACCACCGGCCGCCCCACAGCAAAGCCAGCAGCAAGCCCAAAGCAACGCCGAACGCGCACAAAACCAAAACGGTATAGCGAATGGGGAACAGGCCACGCAAATAATCGGTTTCTGATAAGGACGACATAAGCAACAACCTTTAGCAAGCAAACAGAGCCACCAGCCGCGCCTGCGCAACCCGCCTAGCTTGGCTTTACACTGCGCAGCACTGGCCTGAGCGAAAGCGGCTATTGTGCCCCTGTCCAGACAGCGGCAGCGCTGACTAGCACCTTTACCCTCTTTTATAACCCTGCCCTAACGAGCCAATACCCACAACATGAACACCTCCACCGACACCACCCCCGAAAACCTGAGTGAAGAGCAGCTAGATGCGCTGGAAGACATCCTCAACAGCCTGCGCGAGCAGGACGACGAAGTTCCCGACTGGGAGTTTTGTGATGGCTTTCTAACTGCCCTGGCCTGCACCCGCCGCCCTATCGCTCTAGCCGATTGGCTACCCCTGTTGGTGGGCGATGCTGACAGCTTTACCTCTGACGAGGCGCTGGACACGTTCACCACCTTAACGCAGCAACGCCTGGCGCAAATCCGCCACCAACTTGATGTGCCCGTAGAAAACCTGGAGGACGAACGCGCCTTTCAACCCCAGGTGCTAGATACACGCGGCGCACTGCTGGCCATGCCCGAAGAAGAGCAAGCCGCGCTTAAAGCTGACCTGGCCGAGGCCAATCAGCCCCTGCCCCCTCTGGCTCAGGTCTGGGCTTTGGGCTTTATGTTTGTTGTGGAAAACTGGGCTGAAGAATGGCAGCCCCCCCGCGATAAAGAAGCCGCAGCCATGCTAGAGCAGGCCATGCAAACCCTGATGGCCTTGCTAGAAGATGACCGCCACCCCCCAGCGCACAACCTGTACCAAGAAGAAGCCCCCGCCTCCACCAGCCAGCAGCGCATTGATGCCTACGCCGAAGCCATCTGGGCGGTGTATGACCTGCGCCAGCTCTGGCGCAGCTTGGGTCCCAGGGTCGAAACCATCATCAAAGCCAGCCAGCCTGGGCGCAATGACCCATGCAGCTGCGGCAGCGGTAAAAAGTACAAAAAATGCTGTGGCGCTTAACGCTCCAACGCCTAAGCCCTATAAAAAAAGCCGCCCCTGATTGCAAGGGCGGCTTTTTTGTGCATCCCGCGCTTTACGGCGCAGCTACATTAATCACGCTCAACACATCAATACACGTCGTGCTGGGTGTTATAGACGTTGAATTTGCCAGTCGGGGTGATGATGCGCTCATCATCAATCACGTGCTTGCAAGTGCGGGTTTTGTCATCGACCACCACGATGGCGGATTTCTTGTCCATGGTGCTCCACACCGAGAACCAGACTTCATCACCGGCCTTGTTGTACTCAGGCTGCACCACGCGCTTAGGGCCATCGTCCTTGATGCCAGCGCAGGCGGCAATGTCGATGATTTGCGCGGGTTTACTCAAGTCTTGGATGTCAAACACGGCCACGCTTTGGCTGATTTTGGGGTCAGGGTTCAGCGCCGTATCCACCCACAGGTTGTTGGATTTGGGGTGGGTCTTAACAAACAGCGAGCCGCCGCCCTGGCCTTCCAAGGTTTGCACCACTTTCCAGGCGTTGGCCTTGTTGCCTTTGGGGTCGGTACCAATCAGGTCGATGCGCTCATCACCCAGGTCTGACGTTGCCCAGACGGGGCCGAACTTGGGGTGCTTGAAGTTGGCACCACGCCCTGGGTGAGGGGTTTTGCCCACATCAATGATGGCTTCGAGCTTGCTCTCCTTGGTGTCAACCACCACGATTTTGTCAGAGGCGTTGGCAGCGGTCATGAAGTAGCGCCCGGTGCTGTCAAAGCCGCCGTCGTGCAGGTATTTGGCAGTGTCAATCTGGGTGGTTTTCAGGTTAACCAAGTCGGTGTAGTCCACCATCCAAACCTTGCCAGTCTCTTTGGCGTTGACCAAAAATTCAGGCTTTTGGTGGCTGGAGACAATGGCTGCCACCCGTGGCTCGGGGTGGTATTCGTTGTTGATGTCCATGCCGCGTGTGCCCACAACTTTCTGGGGCTTCAAGGTGTCACCATCCATCAGCACGAACTGGGGCGGCCAGTAGGTGCCAGCAATGGCGATTTTGTCTTCCCAGCCCTTGAACTTGGAGGTTTCAACCGAGCGTGCTTCCAAGCCAACCTTGATTTCGGCCACGTTGTCGGGCTTTTCCATCCACAGGTCAATCAGGTTCAAGCGGGCATCGCGGCCAATCACGTACAGGTAGCGACCCGAGGCCGACATGCGCGAGATGTGTACGGCGTAGCCGGTCTTGATGATGTTGATGATTTCTTTGGTGTCGCCGTCAATCAAGGCGATGGTGCCGTCGTCACGCAAAGTCACCGAGAAGATGTTCTCGATGTTGTAGTTGTTCATCTTTTTGGTGGGGCGCTTGTCCACCGCAATGTATTCCTTGCGCGAGGCTTCCATATCAGCCAGCGAGAACTCGGGCGGCTGTGGTGGGTCGTGCTGGATGTAACGCGCCATCAAGTCCACCGTGGCCTCGTCAAAGTCGCCAGAGGTTAGCCAGTTGGGCATACCAGCGGGCGAGCCGTAGGCGATAAATACCTTCAGGTAGTCCAGACCGCGCTCGTTGGTGATGTCGGGCGTTAGGGGCTTGCCGGTTGCGCCTTTGCGCAGCACGCCGTGGCAGCCTGCGCAGCGCTCAAAGTAAATTTGGCGGGCGCGGGCAAATTCTTCTTCAGTCATGGGCGCAGCCTTGGGGTTGCTGCTTTGGTGCATGGCCACATCCGCTAGGGGAGAGCTTGCACCTTGGTAAGTAGCCGCTGCATCCTTGGTGCTGGTGGTAGGCCCGCCTGGCTTGGCGGGCTGCTGGGCAGCGGCGCTCAAGGCCAGAGAAGACAGCGCCAAAGCCACCAAGGCGGTGAGTTTTTTAGCTTTCATAGGAAGTGCTCCTTAAATTGTGCCGCTGCCCCAATCTCCCGACCTTGCGCTTGACGGGCTACCCAACGTTGGCAAGGTGGCAAGGCATTCGCCGTGGGGTGCGGCAAAGCGGCGAATATGGTCATTCTGTATGCCGATAAGCGCTATTTACTTGACCTACCTCAAATATCAATAGTGCGTGTATCTTTTATGCACACCCCAGCAGAGTCACCCTCTATTGCTTGGTTATAGCCTGAGGCAGCGGCGCACAGCATTCAGTTACAGTTAGGGCTTGTATTTATAAAATTTCAACAAATTTACCCACTTTATCTATGTACCCCCAAGCTGCTTGCCCTGCTGTCTCTACTCCCCTACTGCGCCTGCGCCCTGTGGCGCTGCTGATTGCCTTGCTGGGCATCTCCAGCCACGCCTTGGCCGAGCAGCACACCCTGCCTACCGTACTTATCAGCGGTGCGCGTTTTGAGCAGGCGCATGACGACCTGCCCCTGTCTGCCGATGTGGTCAGTGAAGAGGGCTTGCGCAACCAGCAAAGCCGCACCCTGCGCCAAGCCTTGCAGGATTTGCCCAATACCAGCGTGCGCAGCAGCCCGGCGCGGCTGGCGCTCAGTGCCAGCTCTGCCGCCTATGCCCGCGATGGCAATACCGGCATCCACATTCGTGGCCTGGGCGGCAACCGCGTGCTGATGACGGTGGACGGCATTCGTATGCCGCGCAGCTATGTCTCGCGCTCGGCCATGTTTGACCGCGAATACCTCTCGCTAGAGCTGTTCAAGGGCATTGAGCTGCTGCGCGGCCCGGCCTCTGCCCTATATGGCGGCGATGGTATGGCGGGCGTGGTCAACTTCATCACCCACAACCCCAGCGACTTTTTGCAAGACGGCAAAACCCTGGGCGGGCGCGTGGCTGCCGGCTGGAGCCAAGAAGACCACAGCTACAGCCTGACCGGCACAGTGGCAGGCCAGGCCAGCGACACCGTGCAATGGATGCTGACCGCCACAGGCCGCAAAGGGCATGAGGTGATTAACCGAGGCGACAACCGCGCTGCCAACAACCAGCGCACCCGCCCCGACCCGCTGGATGCCGACGACAACGCCCTGCTCGCCAAGCTGGTCTTCACCCCCGATGGCCGCCAGCGCCATAGCCTAACCCTAGAGCACAGCCAGAAGAAGCAGGACATCAACCAGCTCTCCAGCCGCGCCTCCAAGCCCACTGACCGCCCCAATGTGGTGGACGAGTACACCAGCAGCGACATCCAACGCCAGCGCCTGGCCTCGGATGGCCGCTGGCGGCTAGATAGCGCCTGGGCGCAGCAGTTGCGCCTGTACGCCTCTTACCAGCAGGCAGAGTCCCGCCGCGTCGGCCACAGCTTTTTACTGGATGGCACGCACCGCATCCGCGACAACCAGTACGAAGAAAACACTTGGCAAATCGGCGCACAGGCCGAAACTGTGCTGCGCCAGGGCGACTGGTCGCACCGCCTGAGCTATGGTATTGACCATGTGCGCAACAACATCAGCAACCTCTACGACGGGCAAGCGCCGCTGCCACCAGAGACCTTCCCCCTCAAGCGCTTCCCCGACACCCGCGAAACCACCACTGGGGTGTATGTCCAGGCCGAGTCGGTGCTGGGCAAATGGTCCATCACGCCAGGACTGCGCATTGACCACTTTGATATCCACGCCAAAAACCAAAACCTGTACCACCCACCAGCGCCCCAGCCCGCCAAAGACCTATCGGGCACAGCCTTCTTGCCCAAGCTGGGGCTGCTCTACCGCGCGACAGATGAATGGAGCGTGTTTGGCCAATACTCTACCGGCTACCGCCCACCCGAAGCCGGGCAGGTGAACGACCGCTTCCAAGCGCAAGCCGCCCTGCCTGGGGTGGGCATCGTGGATAACTACATCATCGCCAACCCCGACCTGCGCCCCGAGCGCAGCCGTGGCCTAGAGCTGGGCTTGCGCCAGCGCCGCGAGCGCCTCAGCCTGGATGCCGTCGCCTTCTACAACCGCTACAGCAACCTGATTGAAGATGCCCGCCTGATTGAGCGCACTCCCACCAAGCAGGTGTTCCAGACCGTCAACATCAGCAAGGCCAAAATTTATGGCTTTGAATTGAAGGGCATTTACGACTGGGGGCAAGTGCTGGACGGCAAGCTGCGCAGCTCTTTTGCCTATGGCTACACCAAGGGCAAAGATTTGGGCAATAGTGCGCCACTGAACTCCATCTCGCCATCGCAACTGTCGCTGGGGCTGCGCTATGACCGCGCCCAATGGGGGGTGTATGCCGATGCGCGTTACTACAGCCGCAAAAAAAAGAGCACTATTGACTTGGTATCCATTGGCAATAACAAAGCCGATACCACCCAGTTCGCCACCCCCGCAGCCACCACCTTGGACATTGGCGGCCAGTGGCGACCCCGCAAAAACCTGCGCCTGAACTTGGCGGTGCATAACGTCACCAACCGCAAATACTGGCAATGGTCAGATGTCTATGGCGTGGCCGCAGACTCCAGCGCGGTAGATGCCTACAGCCAGCCGGGGCGCAATGTGCGGCTGTCGCTAGTGGTGGATTTTTAAGCAGGGATAATCTGCCGACAGCTCTACGCCTAATCCCTTCGCCCACCTGCCACCTATTGCTCACTCCCAAGCTATGTATCCATTTGACGTTCAAGACTTCCTGCGCTCACACATTCGCACCGTGCCCAACTGGCCTGCGCCGGGAGTGCAGTTTCGTGACATCACCCCACTGCTGCAAGACCCCAAAGTGTTTCGCGTGTTGATTGAAGCCTTCGTACAGCGTTACATGGACAAAGCCATGCGCCCCGATGTGGTGGCTGGGCTGGATGCACGCGGCTTCATCATCGGTTCGGTGATTGCCCACCAACTGGGGGTAGGCTTTGTACCCATTCGCAAAAAAGGCAAGCTGCCCTTTACCACGGTGCAAGAAACCTATGAGCTGGAATATGGCAGCGCCACCGTAGAGCTGCACACCGATGCCGTGCAGCCCGGCGACCGCGTGTTACTGGTCGATGACCTGATTGCCACCGGCGGAACCATGATGGCCGGTAAAAAGCTGATTGAAAAACTCGGAGCCAGCGTCATGGAAGGCACGGCCATTGTCGATTTGCCCGAGCTAGGCGGCTCTGAGC
>JAHAYB010000272.1 GCA_018384835.1 Comamonas sp. | reverse complement strand
CAAAGATGCACAGGCTGCCGCGTTTTATGAGCGTTATGGTTTTCGCCCAACGACCAGCACAGCCCTGGGCCTCTACCTGCCGATTTCTGCTGCATGAGGCGTTGTTGCATAAATCGTTGCTCTTTCGGCGGTAGAGCTCGCTGCATGACTCATGCCCAGCAATCCTCGCTATCGAACC
The DNA here is from genome assembly GCA_018384835.1 of Comamonas sp. Lineage (GTDB taxonomy): Bacteria > Pseudomonadota > Gammaproteobacteria > Burkholderiales > Burkholderiaceae_C > Comamonas. Next base: position 4,202 of record JAHAYB010000272.1, on the reverse strand, counting down.
AGCAACTGGAAGCAGTACAACGCAGCCCTCAAAGCGCAGGGCTCTTTGACGGTGTGGCTAGACAAGCGCATGTGCTGGTTTGCCGCTTGCAGCGGAAAACGCGGACGCAGTCCGAAGTTCTCTGATGCGGCCATCCAATTTTGTTTGACACTCAAGAACCTGTTTGGCCTAGCCCTGCGGCAGACCACGGGGCTTGTGGAGTCGCTATTGCACTTGTGTGGGCTTGCTTGGCAGGTGCCTGACTTCAGCACGCTATGCAGATGACTGCTCGATTTGAATGTGCAAGTGCCGTACACACGCAGCCAATCAGGGCTTCATTTGCTGGTTGATTCAACAGGAATTAAGTTCTTGGGTGAAGGCGAGTGGAAATGTAAAAAGCATGGGGTTGAGCATCGTCGGCAATGGCGCAAGCTGCACATTGGCATCGATGCCAAGACACTGCAGATTCGCGCTATCTGTGTGACGTCCAACAACGTCAGTGATGCAGCAGTGATGCCTGAGTTGCTACAGCAACTGCCACAAGATGAGTTAATGCACAGCCTAACTGGCGACGGTGCTTACGACACGCAGTCAGTCTATGAAGCGATCCTCAAGCGAGGTGCCATACCCATCATTCCTCCACGCAAGAATGCTCGAATACGCAAAGGCCAAGACTTTGTGCATCGCAAATTGAACTCAACAAGGAAAGAAGCAAAATACAGCACTTTCCTACAACTTGACCAGAGACGTAGCACTCAAAAATGTAGGGTATGTAGGGTCATGCATAGTTTCCATGTGAGTCGTACTATGGTTCTTGTGCTTTCTTTCTGGCCACGTTTTTTTGCTTTCGCGCGTGAAGCACCTCATATGGAAAAATGCTACATGACCCTACACGGTTAGGGGCAAACAATAAGCAAGTGCAAACATCAAGAGAGCCAAGTGTGTAGTGCCATGAACACCCCATATGGAGAATGCTACAGATCCTACATGTTTAGTAGCCTCGGCTCATGCGTTCGTATGAACTTGGGTACTTGTTTTGCGCGTGCCAAGTCTTCAGTTGCAACCCTGCGAAATACATCCCAGCCGAAGACCTCGGAAGCTTTTTAAACTTGCGCTCTAGACGTTGGCTGAAGAGTTTACTTGAGTCCGCTTTTTCGCCGTTAGTCACCTTCCACTGCGCATAGTCAGCGTACAAGTCCGACGACTTAGCGCGCAGACCCTCGCCCACAATGCAGAATTCGCTAACCCAGAGCTCTATGTCGTTCTGCTCTAGCATGTATTCGTTGCTTGAATTTGTAACCGACTCAGGTATGCGTAGTCCGTCAGCCGCCCATCGGCGGGCTCCCTCGATAGCCCACTTCAGGATCCCAGGATACTCAGCTTTTAATTTTTCGGGCAGCTGACTATCACAGCGTGGACCAGTGAATCGTTGATTGAACGGAATGAGCACCATCCGACGGATCATTGCCGGGTCATCACCCTTCAGGCGCGGTTTGAAATTTCCAGCAAGCAAATGCTTGTGAGTGATATCGAATGTGAATTCGTTGCCGCGCATGTAGCGCGCTGTGAGTGTTGCGTCCCCGGTTAGTTGCTTAATGCGCGCTTCTGCCCAATGCGCTGATTCTTCGAGCTCACTACTGATTGCCAGACGCTTGCCCTTCAATGCAGCTAAGGTTGTCGGGTGACGCTCGTGCTTTGCGGTCATAAGTGCTTCACTCGGCAAGTTGTGACTGTACTTGCCACCGATTGCACGCAACACTTCCAGCAGCACACTCTTGCCGTTTGCACCTTCGCCGTACATAAAGAACAATTTTTGTTCTTTGATGCTCCCAGTCAGGCAATAGCCCGCAAGGCGCTGGATGAATTCGAGCATTTCAACGTCGTTATCGAACACTTCGCTGATGAATTTGTCCCACACGGGTGTTGGCATGTCTGTCGGAGAAACACTGGTTACTTGGGTGAAAAGTAGGTCATCGCCGGAGTCTTCATCTCTGGAGACTGGTAAGCTGGTTTCTAGATCGTACACCCCGCTGGGGGTGTTCAGAAACATGAGATGCTTGTCCCACTCACTTACAGGCGTGACAATGCCGGGCTCACTACGCGCCAGGTTAAGCACAGCATTAATGGTTGCAGCACTACATAGTTTCTGAGCAGCACTGACCCTATTTTTCAAGGGCAGCATGCTGGAAGCAGCTTTGCACATCATCTTGACGGCGTTACAGCGATTCATGTGTTCGTCGCGCACCCAATGTGAACCAGTGTCGAACATCCAGTCCATGCCTTGGCTCCAGCGGAATTTAGCGGAGTGTTCTTTCGCAAAACGCTCCGCCAGCACTATCTCGGTAAGACTCAGCTCGGTTACTTTTGGCTTTGGCTTTGGCTCTGGGGCCTCATGTTTAGCTTCGCTTTGTTCGGAGGCTGATTTCGGGACATCTGCTAATGCCACAGCAGCGAGTTGTGCTTCGTCTTGCAACCCACCCGATGCGCCATAGTTGTGCGGATCTCCTTCGGGTATTTTGGCCACATCGCAGCGCAGTTCCGCTGCTACCAGCTCAACTTTCTCTACTTCTTTAGGGCCTTGTGTGTCTACGCCGTCACTGCTTGAATGACTGAATTCATCGAAGATAAGGTCGTCGCATTTGCCAGCATCCCCATCTTCACAAAGGTGTCGATGGCCTTCTCGCAGCGCATCGCCTTTGTCCGTTCCTGACACGGCAGCGTCGGTGTCAATCACGTCCTTGCTGACAGATAGAGCATGGCACGGTTCCAGTTCAGTGCAGCACCGCGTCTGATCTTCGAGCGAAGTTTCGTTTTGTTTGTCGCACGAGCAAAGTGCGTAACTTGTTGAGTTTTGCATGGCTTTCTCCTGACTGCCTGTGTTTTTTCTGGGCAGCATGTTCTTGCATCAATTCATCGGCAGCTATTTGCGCGAGCAACTCTGCCAAGTCCCGCTCCTGAGGCCTTTGCCAAACAAGATTGGTTGTTAGGTATAGGAACGCAAAATCGTGTTTGCCCCACTTTTTTCGAATTGACGTCAAAAAAGTTCGGTTTCAGCGTTGTGCTCAGCGGTGACTTCTATGCAATAGAAGGGGAAAAAGAGGGTGCAGGCGCACTCTCACGCACCAGCCCTGGCCAGGGCCGGTGCCTGCGGGCTATGGTTGGGGATGCGTTATTGCCCAGGCGCAGAAGAGCCGTAGATTTCTCGGGCAAACAAAGCAATGGTTTTTTGGATTAGCTCGTTGTCTGCCTGCAGTTGTAGCAGCCCGTATTCGAGTGCAGAGATGCGCTGCTCTGCATCTGAAAGTACCGGGGCAGTCGCTATGGATGCCGTGCTGTCAGAGCCTGGGGGGCACTCTTGTCAAAACACGTTTGCAACTGGACACAGAGACGAGACGTTCCACACAGTGACAAATCCGCCGACAATGCTCTTTCCACTTCACTATTGAGTAGCATCCTATGCAGCAGCATAATTCCACCGAAGCACCCGAAATTCTTGCCTTGCAAGCTGCGTTTCAAAGCATTGCAAAATCTGTGGCTACCTCAATTGTGGATGCCCTGGTGCAACCACTACAGCAAGAAATCGAGTCCAAGGTCAATGCGATCATTGCTGAAGCAACCAAAGACATACACAGCAAAATTGCAGCGGCTGTCGGTCATATTCAACCCATCCAGATTCCGATCAGTCTGTTGGCACAACCTGTCATACAGCCTTTTGGTGTGCCTGTGCAGCCCGATCCGGGGGTGGTAGCAGTACCCACGCCTACTCCCTGCCCACCGGCTCAGCCTATGCCTGTTGCCGCCAAATTGCCCACGACAGCTTCCTACGCTGAACCTGAGCCTGAACCTTTCCGTGCCGCAGTGACAGGGGCGAAACTGTCAAACAACACCGAACCCACGCTCAAGAGGGACAAGGAGCGCACCCCAAAGAAAAGCAGCAAAAATTTCGCTGCCACTATTGTCGGACTGCTACCGGGGCAGGCACACATGATCAAAAACGATTTCAAATACGCCAAGCTCTCCTTTGTCCGTGCGGATGCTCGTAACAGCAGCCAATTGGTGGCCTTATCCAAGAGCCATAACCCGGTTATCTTCATGACCGACTTTGTGCGCCATGCTTCAGTGGAAAGCGTGCGCTCTGCGCATGGCAACTGGGTTTACGTCAGCGGTGGCATGAACACTTTGCGCGAAAAATTGCAGGAACTCTACCAACAGCACCAAAAGCA
>JAHAYB010000270.1 GCA_018384835.1 Comamonas sp. | reverse complement strand
TGCACCTGCTGGGCGGGCATGCCAAGGCCATGGTGGTGTCGGACAGCCGGGTGGCGGCGGTGCGCTACAAAAAGGCGTTCGACGACTACATCCACAAGATGGGCTACACCGACTGCAAGGCGCTGGTGGCGTATTCGGGCGAGGTGACGGACGAAGAATCCAGGGTGCTCAAAGCCAGGGAGGGAGACCTCAATGCTGGCAAGGAACACGACGACGGCATCAAGGAGGCGTTCAAGACCGATGCCTACCAGGTGCTGATCGTTGCATCGAAATTTCAGACCGGCTTTGACCAGCCCAAGCTGTGCGCCATGTACGTGGACAAGCGTCTTGATGGTGTTCTGGCGGTGCAAACCTTGTCGCGCCTGAACCGCATGTACCCCGGCAAGGAAACCACCTTCGTGCTGGATTTTCGCAATGACGCAGAGGGCATTCTCAAAGCCTTTTTGCCGTACTACCGCACGGCCAGGATGTCGGGCATTACCGACCCCAATCTAGTGCATACGCTGCGCCAGAAGCTGGACGATGCGGGCATTTACCTGTGGGAAGAGGTACTGCAATTCTCCCAAGGCTATTTCAACCCCAAGGGCAAGCAGGCCACGATACAAACGCCGCTGAAGAAGGCGCACGACCGCTTCAAGGCGCAAGCCAAGGAGGTGCAAGACCTGTTCCGTGGCGATGTGTCGTCGTTTATCAGCGCTTACGATTTCCTGTCGCAACTGCGCTCCTACGACGATGCCGACCTGGAGCGCCTGCACGCGTTTTGCCGCATGTTGCTGCCGCGCTTGCAGGGCCAGGCGGGCGGTGAGGAGGTGCTGGATCAATCCGTGCGGCTGGCGGGCTACAAGGTGGTCAATGAGCAGCAGCATAAGCTGGACATGGAAGCGGGTACCGCCGAGCCGATGAAGCCCATGGGCCCAGGCGGCGGGCAAGCGTGGGAAGACCCGGAAGATCGGCTATCGGTCATCATCCAAAAGATGAATGAGGTGTTCTCGGGCAACCTGTCAGACGCCGATTTCAGGGGCTACGCCACCACGCTGATTGGCAAGATGGTGACCGACCCCACCTTGCAGGAGCAGGCGCAGGCCAATAACACGGTGCAAGCCTTCGCCAACGGCGCTTATGAGGCCAAGCTGAACCTTGCCGTGGTCGATGCCCTGGAAAGCCACAACGCCATGGCCGACCAGGCACTGCGGCATGAAAAAGTTTTCAAGGGCTTGGCGAATCTGCTGGTGGAAGAGGTGTACCGGCAGTTGCGAGGGGATACTGCATAGTAGTCAAGGCTACCTACCAAGCCCAAGCCGATTGGCAGGCTTAACGATTGACTGAGTTAACACCCACAGGAAATAACAACCATGCGCTGCCATTTCTCTCCCACCGGCCTACAAGGCGATGCTAGCAATCCCGCCCAAGCCCTCGCCCTATGGCTAGATAGCGTGCTGCGTGGCATTGGGCAGGTGCTGTTTCAGAACAATAGCTACAGCGGCTTGCTGTTTGTGCTGGGGGTGGCCTGGCATTCCCCCGTATTGGCGGCAGCGGCGGTGCTGGGCTGTGCAGTGGCTACAGTCTTTGCCCAATGGCTGGGGCTACAGCGCAGCGTACTGCGCCAAGGGCTGGGGGGCTTTAACGGGGCTTTAGTGGGGGTAGCGCTGGTGTACTTCTTCGAGCCTGGGCTGCTAACTTGGGTATGCGTGCTGCTGGGGGCAGCCATCGCCGCCATGCTGGGGCTGGCGCTACGTCGGGTGCTGGATGGCTGGGGGCTGGCGGTGCTGACTGCGCCGTTTGTATTGGCCACCTGGCTGTTTTTCCTAGCCAGTGCCGGGCTGGGGCGCTTGCAGCCTAGCGGCCTGTTACCAGCCGCCACTCTCCCCAGTGCTGCTGCGGTGGAAGGCGTGGTCAGCGCCAGCACCTGGGCACAAGGGCTGGGGCATAGCTGGGGGCAGGTGTTTTTTCAAATGGATATTGGCAGCGGCCTGCTGCTGGTGCTGGGCGTAGCCATTGCCAGCCCCAGCGCTGCCCTCATCGCCATACTGGGGGTGGTGGCCGGTATGGCCACCGCCTGGGTACTGGGCGCACCTGAGCCAGCAATGCGTGCCGGGCTATGGGGTTTTAATAGTCTGCTTACGGCTCTAGCGCTGGGGCATGTCTTTCTACCCGCTCAAGGGGTGAAACAACTCCCAGCCACGCTCTATGCTCTGTGGGGGGCAGTGGTTTACACGCTGCTGACGGCTGCTCTACAAGCTGCGCTAGCGCCCATTGGGTTGCCAGTGATGACCTTTCCTTTTGTGCTGACAACCTGGGGATTATTACTGGCCTGGCCTGCGGCTATACACTAAACGCCGCGTCAGCACACTGACCAGCACCGTCGCCACTAGCCCAAAACCTACGCCAAAAACACCAGCGGAAACTGGCTGAATATCCCACCACAGCCCATTAGCCAGCCAACTTGGCGGTAAAAACGCCTGCACCACCGCTGCGTGTGAGAGCATGTAATACAGCGCCACACCTAAGCCCACCAGCATTCCCGCCACAGCGCCTTGGCGGGTGGTTCCACGCCAAAAAATGCCCAGCACCATGGCCGGGACAAAAGCCGAACCTGCCAACGAAAACGCAGCCGCCACCATGGGCAAAATATCTGAAGAGCGCCGCCCGGCAGCAAAAGCGGCAGCCAGCGCCACCGCCATCAGCACAAATTTGGAGGCAATCACGCGCTGCTCATTACTCGCTGCCTGCGCCCGTGCGGGGTAGTACAGGTCGCGCACAATGGCGTTGCTCATGGTGAGCAACAGGCCATCGGCGGTCGATAGCGCAGCGGCCAAGCCCCCTGCGGCCACTAGGCCAGAAATGACATAGGGCAAACCGGCAATCTCAGGGGTGGCCAGCATAATCAAGTCGGCTCCTAGGCGGATTTCCCCCCACTGCAAGATGCCGTCGTGATTGACATCTTCCACCGCTAACAAAGAGGCATCCACTTGCGACCACTGCGCTATCCAAGTGGGCAACTGGTCAAAGGGCAGACCCACCAAGCGGTGCATGACTTCGTATTTGACCAAAACCGCCAGTGCCGGAGCGCTGAGGTAAAGCAGGCCGATAAAAAACAAGCTCCAGGCCACAGAGCTGCGGGCATCGGCCACCGAGGGCACGGTGTAAAAGCGCGTGAGCAAATGCGGCAGGCCGGCTGTGCCCACCATCAGGCAAAACATCAGCGCTAAAAAATTGCGGCGCGAACTTTCAAACAGCGCCTGCTCTTGGGGGGAGCCATCGGGGTCACCGGCAAAAGGCTGGGTGTGCAAAGGCAGGCCGCCTAGCGGCTGGGAGCGCTGGCGGTACTCTGCCAGGCGCTGGTTCCATAGCAGCTCTGCCTCTTGGGTGGTATGGGGCAGTTGCGCTAGCTCCCGGCTGGCTTGTACCAAGGTGCTCATATCGCTGCCGGTCGAGCGCAGATAGCGCACCCGCTCTTGCAAGGCCAGGCGCTCTTGCTCTAGTGCCTGCTCAATATTGCCCAGCTTTTGCTCTAGGAGCTGTGCCCGTCGCTCAAACGCCTGGCGCACTTGCAGCTCTTGGGGGGAGGTCAGTAGCTGCGTCTCTTTCTCCACAATAGCGCGTAAGTGGTCGCCATAGGCCAAAGCGGCCACGGGGTTGCCCAGTTGCTGGTAAGCCAGCCACGAAACAGGGATTAAAAACGCCAGCAGCAGCACCATGTACTGCGCCACCTGCGTCCAGGTAATGGCCTTCATCCCCCCCAAAAATGAGCACACCAGCACCCCGCCCAGACCCAGCATGATGCCAATTTCAAACTGCACCCCCGTCAAGCGCGAGGCAATCAGGCCAACGGCGTAAATCTGCGCCACCACATACATGAAGGAGACCAGCACCGTCGCCAAGGCAGCAATAATGCGCGGCCAATGCCCGCCAAAACGCTGCTGAAAAAACTCGGGCAAGGTGTAAAGCTGCATGGCTCGTAAATGCGGGGCCACCAGCATGGCGACCAGGCAAAAGCCGCCCGTCCAGCCTAAAAGGTAAGCCAAGCCACCGGGCTGCCCTGGTGTACCGCTAAAGCCTTGCAGATACAGCGCCCCCGCTACGCTGATAAAAGAGGCGGCACTCATCCAATCCGCCGCCGCCGCCATGCCGTTGTACATGGGCGGAATGCGCCGCCCAGCGACGTAATACTCTTCGGGGTTGCCAGTGCGGGCGGATACGCCAATCAAGGCATAAACCATCACCGTTAAAAACAAAAAGCCCGGCCCTAGCCATTGGCGCGATAGCCCCTGCCCTTCAGCCCAAGCCATCCAGCCTAAAAAAAGCAGTAATCCCAGGGTGTATAGGAGGGTGAAACGATGCCAGCGCCAACGATGGGCACGCGCCCTTTCGCTGGC
>JAHAYB010000262.1 GCA_018384835.1 Comamonas sp. | reverse complement strand
GTACCCAGCGGGCGCTTGAGCCAGGTGGGGGATAGCTCGGTCAAAAACAAGGCAATGCCAAAACTCACCGGCACGGCAATCAGCAGCGCCAGCGCCGAGGTCGCCAGCGTGCCATAAATCATCACCAAGCCGCCGTAATCGTCCTGCACCGGATTCCAGACGCTGCGGGTCAAAAACGTCAGCCCATATTCGCGGATGGCTGGCCAAGCACCGACTAGCAAGGTCAGCAAAATAGCCAGCAACAGCCCCAAGGGGAGCAGCGCCGCCCCCCGCGCCAAGGCGCTAAAGGCGCGGTCGCCCCAAGTGCGCCCAGTGTTATGAGCCATCATGGTTTGGCGGGTTGCTCAATGGCCGCCCAAGATTGGTAGATAACGGTTTTTACCGTCTCGGGCATGGGCACATAGTCCAGGCTGCTGGCCGTGGCATCGCCGTGCTGGTACGCCCATTCAAAAAATTGCAGCGCGGTCTGCGCCTGCGCCGGCTTGTCTTGCTGGCGGTGCATCAGGATGAAGGAGGCGCTGGTAATGGGCCAAGCCGCTGCACCGGGCTGCTGGGTGAGGATTTGGTAGAAACTCTGGCTCCAAGGCGCATCCGCTGCGGCGGCTTTGAAGCTGGCCTCGCTGGGTGCAACAAACTGGCCTTCGGCGTTTTGCAGCAGGGTGTAAGTCAGCTTGTTTTGCTTGACGTAGGCATATTCCACATAGCCAATCGCATTGGGCAAGCGCCCGACAAAGGCAGCCACGCCCTCGTTGCCCTTGCCGCCAGCGCCTACCGGCCAGTTCACGGCCTTGCCCTCGCCCACTTTATCTTTCCACTCAGCATTGACCTTAGAGAGGTAGTTGGTAAAGCCAAAGGTAGTACCCGAACCATCTGCGCGGCGCACCGGGCTGATTTTGGCTTTGGGCAAGTCCAAATCGGGGTTGAGGGCGGCAATCGCGGCATCGTTCCAGTGGGTGATTTTGCCCAGATAGATGTCGCCCAACACCTGCCCATTGAGCTTGAGCTGGCCAGGCGCAATCCCCTTGATATTGACCACCGGCACGATGCCGCCAATCACCGTAGGAAATTGCACCAGGCCGTTGGCTTGCAGGTATTGCTCGGTAAGCGGCTCGTCGGAAGCGCCGAAATCTACGGTTTTGGCTTCAATTTGCTTTAAGCCCGCACTAGAGCCAATGGATTGGTAGTTGATTTTTACGCCCGTGGCCTTGTGGTAATCCGCCGCCCATTTGGCATACAGCGGCGCGGGAAAACTTGCGCCTGCGCCCGTGGCCTCTTGCTGCGCCAGCGCAGTGCCTGCGCTCCAGCCCCAAGAGGTGGCCGTCACCGCCACAATCGCCAAGGCGCGTTGCACCATCGTCAGCGGGGCTGTGGCTTTGGTGTTACGGGTGTTGCTGTCGTTATTGCTGCTGCGGTTGCTGCGGCAGTTGTTGGTATTGCCTGTCATGGTTCAAACCCTCCTGTTCAAAGGTAAAACGGCTAAAAAACTAGGGATAGGCAGCAATGTAAACAGCCAATATGACAGTTGTGTGACCAGCGTGCGGCGCTTTTATATGCTTTTTTTGTGCTTTAATCGCGGCCTTCAAAGGGGAGTAGCTCCCTGCCAAGCAGGCAGCCCAGTCCAGGGGCTTGTCACGCGGCAGATTGAAAAGGTCGTCAGCACGAAGCCTTGGCATCGGCCAGGCTTCCGGTCTTTTCGGTGGGTGAATGCGTTGACGGTTCACCGTCTGCGCAACCACGAGCAAGACCTTTGGGCGACTGAGTGCGGTCCCCAAGGTTTTCCCCTGCGCGTCACATAGCGGCTACGCCCGCTGCCTGCTACCCGCTCCCCGCAGGCAATCGCTTTGCCAAGCCTTGCCCCAACCTCAGCCAGTCGCCAACTTCCTTTTCTTTTTTTGGAGTTGTCTGCTATGGATTTAGGTTTTCTTGCCCACGCCAGCTTTTGGGTTGCCCTGGGTCAAATCATCTTGATTGATATTTTGCTGGGGGGCGATAACGCCGTGGTGATTGCCTTGGCCTGCCGCAAACTGCCGCCCGCACAGCGCAGCAAAGGCATTGTGTATGGCACGGCGGCGGCCATTGTGCTGCGCGTGATTTTGATTGTGTTTGCCATGAGCTTGCTGCAACTGCCCGCGCTCAAGCTCATCGGCGGTCTGCTGCTGCTGTGGATTGGCGTCAAACTGCTTGCCCCAGAGGAAGAAGGCCATAACGCAGTGCAAGGCAACGACCGCCTGTGGGCAGCGGTAAAAACCATCATCGTCGCCGACCTGGTGATGAGCGTGGATAACGTGATTGCCATTGCCGCCGCCGCACAAGGGGCGCAGCAGGAGCAGCAAATCCTGCTAGTCAGCCTGGGGCTGTTGATTTCCATCCCGATTATTGTTTGGGGTTCGCAATTGGTCATCCGCTGGATGGCGCGTTTTCCCCGCATGGTGATTGCTGGCGGCATGTTGCTAGGCTGGATTGCCGGCGGAATGCTGGTGACTGACCCGCTATTCCTACACCCCACGCAATGGCTGTGGGCACCTAAATGGGGCACATCATGGGGCAGCCTGGATGCGCAAACTGGCCAAGCACAGCTAGCCCCCCTGCTGTCCTGGGGGGCGCAGATAGCCGGGGCGCTATTGGTGCTGCTGGTGGGGATGGGGCGCAGAAGGTAAAAAATGATTGCTGCCACAGCGGTATAAACACAAGCGCTCCTAGAGGCGGGTGCAGGCACGGTATGCTGGGAGCCTTGAAGAACGTGCTTGCAGTGAAATCGTCAACACGTTCTAAGCGGTTTTCCTAGCAACGTTTGTCATGTTCTTTTCTTTTTTCTTATTTGCGCGGCTTGGCGGCTTGTTTCCTAGAAGGGCGTGGAACCTTCAGCGTATCACTTTGGTGCTGGGGGGAATGGGTATCAGCCTGCTCTGTAGTGCCTGCGTACACACTAGCGCCCAGGTGGGCGTGGCTGTTCCTATTGGCTCTATAGGGCAGGTGGGCGTGGGGGTGGGCACGGGCGGGGTGTCGGTAGGGGCAGCCGTATCCACAGGCGCAAGCACATTGGTATGGCGCGATGCCCAAGGCCGCGTTGTGCCTGTTTGCCAGCCCGGCGTACATAAAGGCGGGTGCTAATCCTATGCAGTGGGGTGCGAGAAATGCTCTGAAGGCTGGGCGAGCGGCTTTGTTGTTAAGCCTTGGGGCGGCGGGCGTACTGCTGCCGAGCAGCAGTTGGGCGCAAGCGCCCGCATCGGAACCGGCGCTCACGCTAACACTGGCATTAGCACTTCAGGATACGCCGCACAACACGCAAGACAGCCCCCCGCCTGCCACCGCCGCACAGCCGTCCTCCACAACAACGGATACAACAACAGGCACAGGCTCAAACTCAGACACCAGCGCCCAGCGCCCCAACTTCAACCTAGAGATAGACACCGACCACGCCGCCGTCAAAACCCTGCTAGAGCAGCACCTAGCGCTACACCGCTACCGCCTGCTGCCTGGCCTGCGCCGCGCGGAACTCACCCGCTTGATGAGCGCCGCAGATGCCGACATCCGCAAGCTACTAGGCAATATGGGCTATTTCGCGCCCACGCTAGAGCTGGTGCTGCAAGACGTGCCACGCGATAGCGAAGAGACACCGCTGGTGCGCATCCACGTCCAGCCCGGCGAGCAAGCCGTGGTCATGGCCTTGGATATCCAAGTGCGCAGCCCGCAGGGCAATGTCTCTAGTGCGAGTTCGCCCGACTCAACTGCACCCGCTGCGTTCGCTGCCTCCGCCACGCCTGGCAGTGAACCCGGCCAAGCCGACCCGCCCGGCAACTGGCAGCGCCAAGCGGTGGTGCGCAACTGGCGCTTACCCGCTGGCCAGCCCTTTAGCCAAGAAGCCTGGGCTGCCGCCAAAAAAGAAGGTTTAAGCCGCCTGCAAGAGCGCCGCTACCCCACCGCCCGCCTAAGCGAAAGCCGCGCCGATGTCGATGCCGACACCCTGCAAGTGCGCCTGCAAGCGCACTACGACAGCGGGCCGCTGTACTACTTTGGGCCGCTGCGCGTTGAGGGCGCACAGCGCTACGACAGCGCCGGCATTGCCCGCATTGCCCGCATTCCCGTTGGGGCGCAATACCAGCAGCGCTACCTGCTAGAGGCACAACAGCGCTTGGCTGCCAGCGGGTTTTACGACTCCGTCTTCCTCACCCTGGATACAGCAGCCGCCGACCCTGATGCGCCAGAGGCGCAAGTAGCCGTCTTAGCGCAGGTGCGCGAGGCCACCTTGCAAAAATGGGAATACGGCCTAGGCGTGAGCACCGACACCGGGCCGCGCCTATCTATTGAGCACCGCCACAACCGCCTCCCCGGCCTAGGCTGGCAGGCGCACAGCAAAATACAGCTAGACCAGAGCAACCCCCTGCTCTCTAGCCGCCTGCAATCCCTGCCCGACGAAGGCGGCTGGCATTGGTTTGTTGCCGCCCAAGCCCAACGCGCCGAGCTGGCGGACTACACCGTCAATAGCCTTGCGCTTAGTGGCGGGCGCAGCAAAAGCGCCGAGCGCATCGACCGCCAATACTTTGTGCGCTACGACATGGCCAGCCCTCGGGATAAGGATAAGGAGCGCGGCGCACCGCCCAGCAGCTCTAGCATCAGCGCCAACTACGGCTGGACGGGGCGCTACTTCAACAACGCCAGCAGCCCCACACGCGGCCACGGCCTAGCGCTGGAGGCGGGCATCGGCTGGACGCTTACCCCACAGCGCACCCCCTTTGTGCGCACTGCTGGGCGCTGGCTGTACATCCACCCCCTGAGCCAGCGCGATAGCGTGACCAAACGGCGCAGCCGCCTAGCCGTGCGCACCCACCTAGGCAGCCTGCTAGCGCGTAGCGATGCGGTGATGCCGCTGACGCTGCTTTTTCTTTCCGGCGGCGATACCACCGTGCGCGGCTACAGCTACCAAAGCATTGGTACCCGCTCACCCTGGGGGCTACAGATGGGGGGGCGCTACACCCTGGCAAGCAGCGTGGAATGGCAGCGCCCCATGGTGCTGGCCGGTAACACCAAAGACTGGGAGCACACCCTGTTTGTCGATGCGGGCAGTGTCTCCGACCGTCTGCGTGCCGACAAAATTTACATCGGCGCAGGCGCGGGCATCCGCTGGAACAGCCCCGTCGGCCCCCTGCAAGCCGATTTGGCCTACGGCCTACAAAGCCACAAAATGCGCCTGCACCTGCGCCTAGGATTTAATTTTTAGACCACCACCATGCCCACCAGCCCACGCCAAGAACCCACCCTCAGCGCTCACCAGGCCCCTTCAGATAGCCTGCTGCAAGCCGTGCCTGGCGCAGAGGCTACGGGTCAGCGGGCAGCCCCTCGCTCCACCCCTGGTATGCCGCCACAGGCCAGCCGCCCCCGCTGGCTACGCCGTCTGCTGTGGCTCTTGCTAGCGCTGCTGCTGGGGCTGGGCGGCGCTGTGGCAGCGCTGTGGTGGTGGCTAGGGCAGCCCCAATCCTTAGCGCAAAGCCTGGCGCTAGCCCAGCGCTGGCTACCCGCCCAGCAGCAATTGCAGGTGCAGCAGGTGCAAGGCTCCATTCGCCACGGCGGCCGCATTGGGCAACTGCACTGGCAAGGCCCGGGCATAGAGG
>JAHAYB010000232.1 GCA_018384835.1 Comamonas sp. | reverse complement strand
ATATTAACTATTGTATGTTGGATGTTTTAAGGGAGGGTACTTATGCTGCATCTAAGTTCGGAAGATTGGCAAGCAATTGCCCTGACTTTGCAGCTAGCGAGTATCACCACTATTTTGTTGCTGGTGCTTTGTACCCCACTGGCTTGGTGGTTGGCACATACCCAGTCGCGTTGGCGCAGTGCTATTGGTGCGGTTGTAGCCTTGCCCTTAGTACTGCCGCCAACGGTAATTGGTTTTTATTTATTGGTCTTAATGGGGCCGCATGGCCCTATTGGTTGGTTAACCCAAAGCTTGGGGATAGGCCGCCTGCCTTTTACCTTTGCGGGCTTGGTGGTTGGCTCGCTGGTGTATTCCTTACCATTTACGGTTCAGCCCTTGCAGCGTGCCTTTGAGGCTTTGGGCGCACGCCCTTTGGAAGTTGCTGCCACACTCGGAGCCAGTCCCTGGGATACGTTTTGGACAGTGGTGCTACCCCTATGCCGCCCAGGCTTTTTAACTGCTGCCGTGCTAAGTTTTGCCCATACCGTGGGGGAGTTTGGTGTAATTTTAATGCTTGGGGGCAACATTCCGGGTATTACCAGGGTGGTATCTGTACAAATCTATGACCACGTAGAAGCGATGGAATACCCCCAAGCCCACACATTGGCGGCCATCATGCTGCTCTTTTCTTTTTTTGTGTTGCTGTTGCTGCAATGGCTTCAGCCGCGTACCGCTGGCAAGGTATAGTTATTTGACTTGCAATGGGTATTTGGCAAAGTTTCCGAATTGAAGAGGAAATGTCAAGATAATTTTTTTAGACGACCCTTCCTGTAGGAAGCTTGTAAGAGTGCCGATAAGTAAAAATGGTAAAAAGAAAGTTTTACTATTCTTACATGGCAAGTAAAGAAGCCAATATGCGCTCAGCACTCAAAAGGGAAGTCTTATATGCGTAAAAACTTACCGGTCACTGATCGAGAATACGTCTATGCGTCAGAGGACACCCTAGTTTCCGTCACTGACACCAAAGGGCGTATTACCTACTGCAATCCGGCTTTCGTTACGGTGAGTGGTTTTGAGATCAATGAACTACTTGGTCAACCACACAACCTGATTCGCCATCCAGAAGTACCGTCGCAAGCATTTGAGGATTTGTGGCACACGGTACAAAAAGGCCAGCCTTGGACTGGGGTAATTAAGAACCGTCGCAAGAACGGTGATTTTTACTGGGTGCAAGCCAATGTAACTCCCATGCGTGATGGAGACAATATCACGGGCTACCTATCAGTGCGCACTTTGCCCAGCCGCGAGCAAGTGCAACAAAGTCAGGCGCTGTACGAGAGCATGAACGCTGATCAGGCGGCTGGTCGGCGTTTGCGTTACATCTTGCGCCAGGGTCAGGTATATCCCCATAGCCTGTGGGGGAGATTGCAGCAAGCACTACGCCCAACCGTGGTCGGTTTATTGCTATTGTTACAAATGGGGATGGTTGCTTTCACGCTTGTCCCCGTGTTATTAGGAGCACCTTGGTGGTTAAGCCTGGTGCTTGCGGTGCTAACAGTGGGGCTAGGGGTATCTTTAACCCGAAAAATTGCAGTGTGGGCATTGACCGATTTGCTCGAAGATGCCAACTACTTAGCTTCTGGGGATTTAACCCGCACCGTGCGCACTGGTGGTTTTGGACGCATCGGTATGGTGCAGCGGGCACTGTTTCAGCTCAGTGTTAATTTGCGCACCGTAGTGGGTGATGTGCGTACCGAAGTGTTACGGCTAGAGCAAGCAGTGCAGGCAATTGCCGAGGGTAACCACGACTTATCTACGCGCACCCATACACAGGCTAGCAACTTGGAATCGACAGCGAGCGCTCTGGAGGAGATTACTGGCACCGTACAAAGCAGTGCTAGCTCTGCTGGTGATGGGGCGCAATTAGCAGCACGTACTTCTAGTTTGGCGCAGCACGGCCATCAGGCGGTGCAGCAGGTAGATTCAGCCATGACAGCAATTGCCCATTCTTCTGAAGCGATTCAAGGCATTGTGCAAACCATTGAGTCTGTGGCTTTTCAAACCAATCTGCTGGCCTTAAATGCTGCGGTAGAAGCGGCTCGCGCTGGCGAACAGGGGCGCGGTTTTGCCATTGTTGCTACAGAAGTTCGTGCCCTGGCAGGGCGCACTACCGAGGCAGCCCACACCATCCGCCAGCTGATTGAGCAAGCCCGCGAGCGGGTTGCCCTGGGCACACAAGCCTCAGAAGATGCACGCAAGCGCATGGATCAAACCCTAGAAGCAGTGCGCCAAGTTGATCACTTGCTAGGCAGTATTAGCACCGCAGCCCATGAGCAGCAACTAGGGGTGAGCCAAATCAACCATGCAGTCGCTGATTTGGATGCCATTACCCAAGACAACTTGGCGCTTGTCCAGCAGGTGGATGCCACCGCCAAGTCTTTGTGTGAGCAGGTGGGCAGTGTGCGCAGCACCATGCGCTTGCTGCGTTTGCATAGCTCGGATGTTTCACTGTCTCAGCAAGATGCGGTAGCTTTGCGCCGTATGTGTAACCAGTCGGAGCAAAGGGCTTGAGCGACACCTTTCCTCCTGTGCTTTTAGCCCTATTACCAATACTTTAGGCTTTGCGAGTGCTGGTTTTTTGAGCGGTAGATTTGGCGGAGGCCGCTGTTTTAGCGACTTTTTTTGCCGCTGTGCTGGCCGTTGTGCTGGTGCTGCTGCTGGCTTTTTTGCGGGTTGTGCCGCTACTCGTGGTATTGGTGCTGGTGCTGGGTTTTTTACGCTTGGCAGTGCTGGTTGAAGCTGTGGTGCTTTTGCTTTCAGCCGTGCTAGCACCAGCATTAGCACGAGCACCAGTGCTTGCCATGGGGGGAACCACTGCTTGACGCACCATGTCGCTTGTGGCCTGGGCGGCAGCCTTGGTCAAATCACTAGCCATGCTGCTGGCTTGTGCCATGGCTGCTTGATGCACCGGGTCTTGCATCACTTGGGTGGCAATTTGCTGAAACTGCTGTGTCAGTGAACCCCACCACTGCATGGCCTGGGCGGCTAGGGCGGGGGTAGGGTCGCTGGCCTCTTCAGTGGTGGGCGTGGTGGTGCTGTCCTCTTCCTGCGTTTGCGCTGTAGGGCTGGGAGCAGGTACTGGCGAAGCAGCTGGCACAGGTGCGGCTTGCTGGGTGGCCGATGTACTACTGCCACCCATGGGCCAGTTAGAAGCATTGCTAGTGCTGCCCCCCCCACTTTGTGCGTTAAAGGGGGCGGCGCTAGGGGTAGGTGCTGTGGCGTGGCTGCTGCTTTCTGCACCAAAGCCAAACGCCTTGGCAAACTCGCCCATGTTGACGTTCATATCCTGCAAGGTAGAGAGCGTCATTTTTTGCACTTGCAGGGCTTGGATGGTGGCGCTCAAGCCCCGGCTGTTTTGTTCTAACCAAAACTGTACAGATTTCAGCTCTTCAATGCGCTTGTCAATTTCCTCAACACTCACCGTCGGGGCGACCCAGTTGGTAAAAGACGTGGGCAAGCCAGTGCTTGCGGCGCTTTGGCTGGTTTTACTCAACTGCTGTAAAAAATCATAGCCGGGGATGAATTGGCCAAAGTTGAAGACGGTGTTTTCGCTCATGGTCTTTACTCTCCTGTATCGAGTGGGGGGTGGGAGCCGTGAGGCTACTGTCTGTACTTCACGTTGACGCGCTATTGTGCGTCGTGCTTAGGCGCGTGAAAAGCATCTTTGGGGGTAAAGCGCTGTACGGGCATCTGCACTGTGTGCTCGTGGGGCTGGCCTTGGGCATCTTGCAGCTTGAGGGTCACATAGATGGTGTTGCCCTCTTGCAGCGGCTCAAACAGCTGCATAAACATCAGATGGTGGCCACCAGGCTTGAGTGCGACGGCTTGGCCAGCGGGCAACTCCAAGCTATCGACAGGGCGCATTCGCATGACATCGTCTTCTACGCGCATTTCGTGCAGCTCGCTGTGCTGGGCGGCGGGGGTGCTAGCACCGACCAAGCGCATCGGCGCTTGTGCGGTGATTTGTAGAAAACCACCGCTATTAGTTTGCCCCGCCACGCTGGCACGCGCCCAGGCTTGTTCAACGTGAACGGGGGCTTGCGCCCAGACGGGGCTACTGCTAGCGGCAACGACTGCGCCTAAATATACAGCGGCATTGCGCAAGGCTTGCAGGGGAGCGGGGAGGTTCATTGGCATGGTGCTCTTCTTCGATGGTGGTTGAAAAACCTGCATCCTACGCTCAGGGGTATGGGGTGTCTTAGGATGGGGTTTAGGGTGAGGTTGGGTGGGAACGCTGCCAACGCTTAGGCAAACTCCCCCGCCAAAAACCGCAGCAAGCCGCTACTGCGCTGGGTAGGGTGGGCACAGGCTTGCGCCAACAAGCCAGGGCGCTGGGCAAATAGGCCAAAACGCGTCTTGGCACGCGTAATGCCGGTATAGACCAGCTCGCGCCCCAAAATGCTGCCTGCACTGGCTGACAGCACAAGCGCGGTGTGGGCAAATTCTGAGCCTTGGCTTTTATGCACCGTCATGGCAAAGGCGGTTTCGATATGTGCTAGACGCGCCACGCCCACGCTGCGCAGCTGCTCACCGTCGGCAAAATACACGCGCAATTGGCCGCTGGGGCTGGGCAGGCATAGGCCAATATCGCCGTTAAATACGCCCAAGGCGGGGTCGTTGCGCGTAATCATCACGGGGCGGCCACTGTACCAAGGGCCGTCTTTTTTGAGCCATTTTTTTTCAATCAGCAAGCGCTCTATGGCTTGGTTTAAGCCTGCCACGCCCCAATCACCTTCACGCACGGCGCACAGCAGCCTAAAGCCTTCAAAGGCTTGCAGCACCTGGCGCACCCAGTGTTCGTGCTGCTCGGGCTGCGGGCTGTATTGGGGCAGTAGGGCGCAATAGTCTTGGTAGCTGGCGGCCTGGTTTTGTACTGCCATGCGCCAAACGCGCTCAATGCCTTTGCCCTGCGCTTGGTAGAGGCTGGCATCGGTGCAGCCGTCCAACACCTGCTGCGCTAGCTGGCCTTGGCCGTGGTTCACAGCCTGCGCTAGCTGCCCAATAGGGCCGCCAAAGCGGCGGCTATGGCGCAGCATGACCGTGCATTGCGCCAAGGCGCTGCCCTGTGCGCTGCAAAGCTCCTGGGGAATTTTCTGCCCCGCCACACGCAAGGCATAGGCGGCGGTATCGGGCAGGTAGTGGCCTGCTTGCGCGTCTTGGCACAGATCGCCCAGCACAGCACCGGCTTCCACCGAGGCCAGTTGGTCTTTATCCCCCAAGATGATGAGGCGGGCGCTGGGCGGTAGAGCATCCAGCAGCGCGGCCATCATCTCCAGATGCACCATAGAGGCCTCGTCCACGATGAGCACATCCACCTCTAGGGGTTGGCCGCTGTGGTGGCGCATTTGGCGGCTATCCGGCCTTGCCCCCAGCAGGCTGTGCAGGGTGCGGGCTGCGCCAGTGCGCTCTACCAAGCTGGCTAAATC
>JAHAYB010000223.1 GCA_018384835.1 Comamonas sp. | reverse complement strand
TGTATATTTTTATTTTGCTTTGTATTTGTCTCTGCGTGTGGCTGTGTCTCTGCCTTTGGCTCTGGCTGTGGCTCTGGCTCTGGCTCTGGCTCTGGCTCCGGTGTTGGAGTTTCTATGTCTGCTGGTGCGGTGCTACTAACAACCTTATTTCCAATAGTAATTTGGCCAAGATTAGCACCTGTCGTTTGTAGTTTGGCTTCAAAAAATACACCATTAAAACTAAGTCCTGTACCATCAGCATCCATTTGTAGTGGAATTTCTGCCACTAGAATCCGCCCAGTGCTGTCATAGACGTTTAAGGTAGCACCCGCACTTTGAAATTTATAGTTTTCTAAACCATCTCTAAAAATAACCGATTCAATATTTTGGTCAACTGTTAGCGATGTAACCCCCGGGAAAACAGTGACCACCTGATTGCCTTCAGCACCATATATTTGTGTATTGTTGTTTGCAACAATATAATGAGAATCTGTATTTCCCAGAAAAACCTTTGCCATTTCAATACTCCATAAATGATAAATGTATTAAAGAATTTACAAACAAATAACTAAGCCATAACTTACATTATCCAAAAAAATACTGGCTGGATATCTGCCTAGTTATTAGTTATAGCGCTACAGTTTACCCGTTTTTTCGCCTCCAATTATCATGAGGGCTAGGCGGTATTCTTCCCCTCCAAGGCTCTCTCTCCACTGCTCTATCACCCCCATGCCCACCACCTCTCGTTTTCCCCTACGGCTCAGGCGCTTTGGCTTGCTGGGCTGCTTGGCACTCTTTACTGCGTCGGTCACTGCGCCGGTTTATGCCGATTACGCCTACGCCCTCTGGGGTACGCCCAAATACCCAGCAGATTTTTCGCATTTTGACTACGTGAATCCCCACGCGCCCAAAGGAGGCGAGCTGCGCCTAGTCAGCAATCAACGCGCTTCTACCTTTGATAAGTACAACCCCTTCACTATCAAGGGCAGTGCACCAGCGTATTTGTCGCAATTGATGTTTGATAGCCTGCTCGTTGGCAGCATGGACGAAACCGCCACCGGCTACGGGCTGCTGGCCGAGGATGTCAGCGTTGCGCCTGACCGTCTTTCGGTGACATTTCGTCTGCGTAAAGAGGCGCGTTTTCATAATGGCGACCCAGTGCTGGCGGAGGATGTCAAGCACAGCTTCGATACGCTGAACGGCGCGGCCACCTCTCCCACCTACAAAACCATGCTGATGGAGGTGCAAGGCGTAGAGGTGCTAGACAGCCACACCGTGCGCTTCGACTTCAAAGCGCCCAACCGCGAATTGCCGCTCACCGTGGGCAGCCTGCCGATTTTCAGCCGCGCTTGGGGCGAGGGGCTGCCCTTCGACCAAGTGGTGATGCAGCCGCCCATTGGCAGCGGCGCGTATCGCATCGGGCAGGTGGTGTTTGGCAAAGACATCACCTACGAACTTGACCCGAACTACTGGGCGAAAAACCTGCCGGTGCGCGTAGGCACGGCCAATTTTGAGCGTATCAATGTCAAGATTTACAAGGACAACACTGCCAAGCTGGAAGCCCTGAAAGCCGGCGAGTTCGACCTGATGCGCTTTTTCAGCGCGGGCGACTGGGCGCGGCGCGTGAATGGCAAAAAGTTCAAATCGGGCGAGCTGGTCAAGGGCGAATTTACCCATCAGCAGCCGACGGGGTTTCAAAGCTACATTCTCAATAGCCGCCGCCCGTTTTTGCAGGATAGGCGGGTGCGTCAGGCGCTGGGGCTGGCCTTGGATTACGAATGGATGAATCGCCAAATGTTCTACGGCGCGTATCGCCGCGTGAATGGCATTTTTGGCAACACCCTCTGCCAAACCACGGGCAGCCCCAGCCCCGAAGAATTGACGCTAATGCAGCCATTCGCGCAAGCGCTGCCGCCCGCCGCTTTTGGCGCAATGACCGTGCCGCCTAATACGGAGCCGCCCTCTAGCCTGCGCTCTAACCTACTGCAAGCCCGTGCTCTGCTGCAAGAAGCGGGTTGGACGGTGCAGGGCGGCGTGCTACGCAACGCCCAAGGCCAAGCGCTGGTGCTGGAATATCTGGATAGCAACGAGGGCGGTCAGCGCGTGGTTGCCCCGTGGCAGCGCAATCTGGAAAAACTGGGCATACGCCTCAATTACCGCGCTGTCGATTTCGCCCTGTACCAGCAACGCTTGCAAAAGTTTGATTTCGACATCACCACTATCGCCTATCAGGGCACGAATAATCCGGGGCAGGAACTGGCCGATTTATTTGGCAGCCAAGCCGCCGATCAAGAAGACTCCGGCAACTTCCCTGGCGTAAAAAATCCGGCGGTCGATGCCTTTATTAGCGCCATCGTCAGCGCCCAAACGCCGCAAGAACTATTACCCGCTTGCCACGCCCTAGAGCGCACCATTGCCCACGAGCATTACCTGATTCCCCAGTGGTACGCCAGCACCCACCGCATGGCCTACAACGCTTGGCGCTTGGAGAGGCCGCAAGTGCTGCCGCCTTACTCCAATGGCGAAGGCTGGGTGATGGATACCTGGTGGGCGAAGCCTGAGTGAGCGCGAATATGCCCAAAGCAACACCCTCCAAAACCCGCCCGTATGATGCCCAGCCATGACTGTTGAGAACCTGCTTTTTATCGTCCTTAGCCTACTGCTGGTGGGCTTGCTACTACTGACCGTGCTATTGCTGCGCCGCCCGCGCCTGCAAATTACGCTGCCGCCCGACTGGCCGCAGCGCCTGCAAGCGCTAGAGGCCGCCGCCCAAGCCACACAACTGGCCATGGCGAAAAACGAGGGCAGCCTAGGCAACCTTGGCCAGCACCTGCAAGCCTTGGGCGGTCAAACCCACAGCCTGCTCGATGAGCGCCTAGGCCAGGCCGCCCAAGAAGCACGCGCTAACCGCAGCGAGTTGCAAGCGGCGTTTGCCCAACTCCAAACCCAGCTAGAGCAGCACCTGGGGCAATCGCGCCACAGCGCCAGCCAAGACGCAGCCCAAGGGCGCAAAGAGCAGGCCGACGCGCTGGCCGCCTTTCGCCAGCAGTTGCAAGAGACGGCGCACAGCCTACTGTCTGAAAACGCGCAATCGCGTGAGGCACTGGCGGGCAACGCCCAGCAGCTCAATGAGCGCATCCAAGAGCGATTTGAGGCACTCTCAGCCAGCACACGCGGCACGTTGGACTCCCTGAAAAACGACCTGCACGTGCAACTGACGGCCATGTCTGCCGCGCTCAAAACCCAGCTTGATACCGATACCGCCCAGCTCAACCAGCAACTGGCAGCCCTAGTCAGCAGCCAGCACGGCCAAGCCGAAGCGCTGCGCAACGCCTTGAACCAGCGCCTAGCCGCCATCCAGCAAGACAACGCCGAGCAGCTAGAGCGTATGCGCCGCACCGTTGATGAAAAACTACACGCCACGCTGGAGCAGCGCCTGGGCGAATCCTTCAAGCTAGTGAGCGAGCGCCTAGAGCAAGTCCACCAAGGTTTGGGCGAAATGCAAACCCTGGCGGGCAGTGTGGGCGACTTAAAGCGCGTGATGACCAACGTCAAAACCCGAGGCACCTGGGGCGAAATGCAGCTGGGAGCCATCATCGACAACGTGCTGACTCCCGAGCAATACGCGCAAAACGTCAAAACCGTACCCGGCAGCGATGCCTTGGTGGAATACGCCATTCGCCTACCGGGTAAGCGCGAGGAACAACCCGTCTGGCTGCCCATTGATGCCAAATACCCCGTCGAGCATTACCAGCGCCTGCTAGATGCGCAAGAAGCCGCCGACAAAGCCGCCACCGAGGCCGCAGGCCGGGCGTTTGAAGCCTCCATCCGCCTAGAGGCCAAAAGAATCCACAGCAAATACCTTGCGCCGCCGCACACCACCGATTTTGCGCTGCTCTACCTCGCCACCGAAAGCCTATTTGCCGAGGCCATGCGCCGCCCCGGCTTGGTAGAAGCCGTGCAAAACGAACACCGCGTCATGATTACCGGCCCGGCCAATCTGGCCGCCATGCTCAACAGCCTGCAAATGGGCTTTAAGACGCTGGCGATTGAAAAGCGCTCTTCTGAAGTCTGGGGCGTGCTGGGGCAAGTCAAAACCGAGTTTGCCAAGTTTGGCGATGCGGTAGAGGCCACACGCAAATCCATTGATGCCGCTGCTAAGAAGTTCGAGCAAGTCGGCGTGCGCACCCGCGCTATAGAGCGCAAGCTGCGCGATGTGCAGGAATTGCCCGTGGCGGATGCAGCTGATACGCCCGCCCTCAACAGCCCTCTAGCGCCAGCGCAACAGGCCGACGATGATGCTTGAAGCAGGGCATCTCCCTCGGCTGCCAGGTGCATCGGCCTAGAATCGGGCTTTTTCCTCAGCGCTGCCACACCGGCGCAATAGGCATAAGCATAGGCACAGGCCAATGGACGCTTCTTCTTTTGATTTTTCTTCGTGGGCAGGGCAACAGCGCCAAGCCATAGAGCAGGCGCTAGAGCAGTGGGTGGGCATGGATGCCCCCGCCGGTTTGGGGCAGGCCATGCGCTACGCAGTGCTTGATGGCGGTAAGCGCTTGCGCCCCTTGCTGGTGCTGGCCGCTGCCCAGGCCGTGGGCGGCCACCCGCCAGCGGCCTTACGCGCTGCCTGTGCGGTGGAGCTGATTCATGCCTACTCCCTGGTGCATGACGATATGCCCTGTATGGACAACGACAGCCTGCGCCGTGGCAAGCCCACCGTGCATGTGCAGTTTGGCGAGGCGCAAGCGCTGCTGGCCGGTGATGCCTTGCAGGCGCAAGCCTTTGAACTGCTTACGCCAGATTCTGCTGCTGATGCTGCCGACAGCATCCCCCCTGCCATGCAAGCCCAGCTCTGCCGCATTTTGGCGCGGGCAGCGGGTG
This sequence comes from Comamonas sp., assembly GCA_018384835.1. GTDB lineage: Bacteria > Pseudomonadota > Gammaproteobacteria > Burkholderiales > Burkholderiaceae_C > Comamonas. Next base: position 2,562 of record JAHAYB010000223.1, on the reverse strand, counting down.
CGCAAGGCATGGCTGGCGGCCAGGCTATTGACCTAGCCAGCGTAGGCCAGCGCCTGGACGAAGCGCAGCTGCGCCAAATGCACCGCCTGAAAACCGGCGCGTTGCTAGAAGCCAGCGTGCTACTGGGCGCAGCCTGCGGCCAGGCCGATGCCGCTGCTCAGGCCGCCTTGCTGCGCTATGGCCAAGCCCTGGGGCTGGCGTTTCAGGTAGTGGACGATGTGCTGGATGTGGTGGCCGATGCCGCCACCCTGGGCAAAACCCCCGGCAAAGATGCCGCCAACGACAAGCCCACCTATGTCGCCCTGCTGGGGCTGGAGGGCGCAAAAGCCCTGGCGCAATCGCTGTATGAAGAGGCCAGCAGCGCCTTAGCCAGCAGCGGCCTGGGCGCACAAGCCCATGTCTTGCAGGCATTAGCGCAGCAGCTTGTGCAGCGCAGCCACTAAAGCCCCGCCACCTTCTCCCTCATCATCAGCCTCGCCACAGACCCGACTTGCCTGCTTTGCAGTGCGCTTTCAGCCCATGAATACCTATCCCCTTTTGCAGACGATTGATGACCCCGCCGACCTGCGCAAGCTCGCCCGTGCGCAACTGCACCCGCTGGCCGATGAGCTACGCGCCTATGTGCTCGATAGCGTCTCCCAAACCGGTGGGCATTTAAGCTCCAACCTGGGCACGGTAGAGCTGACGGTGGCGCTGCACTATGTGTTCAACACCCCGCATGACCGTATCGTTTGGGATGTGGGGCACCAAACCTATCCGCACAAAATCCTCACGGGGCGGCGCGAGCGCATGGCCACCCTGCGCCAGTTGGGCGGTATTTCTGGCTTTCCGCTGCGCAGCGAAAGCCTTTACGACACCTTTGGCACAGCGCATTCTTCCACCAGCATTTCTGCCGCTTTGGGCATGGCGATGGCGGCCAAGCGCAAGGGCGAAAAACGCCACGCTATTGCTGTGATTGGTGATGGCGCAATGACCGCTGGCATGGCCTTTGAAGCCATGAACAACGCCGGTGTGCTGGACGGCAATCTGCTGGTGATTCTCAACGACAACGATATGAGCATCAGCCCCCCCGTAGGGGCGCTGAACCGCTATTTGGCGCAGTTGATGAGCGGGCAGTTCTACGCCACCGCTCGCAATGTGGGAAAAAACGTGCTGAAAAACGTACCGCCCCTGCTAGAGCTGGCCAAACGCCTAGAACAGCACGCCAAGGGCATGGTGGTTCCGGCCACACTATTTGAGAATTTTGGCTTTAACTACATTGGGCCTATTGATGGGCACGATTTGGATTCGCTCATTCCCACACTGGAAAATATCCGCCAGTTGGAAGGCTCGCAGTTTCTGCACATCGTCACCAAAAAAGGCAAGGGTTACGCCCGCGCCGAGCATGACCCCATTACCTACCACGGCCCAGGCAAGTTTGACCCGCAAGTCGGCATCACCAAGCCTGCCACCGCGCCCAAACCCACATTTACCCAGGTGTTTGGCCAATGGCTGTGCGATATGGCAGCGCAGGATGAGCGCCTGGTCGGCATCACCCCCGCCATGCGCGAAGGCTCGGGCATGGTGGAGTTTCACCGCCGCTTTCCCCAGCGCTATTACGACGTGGGCATTGCCGAGCAGCACGCCGTCACCTTTGCCGCCGGTATGGCTTGCGAGGGGGTCAAGCCGGTGGTGGCGATTTACTCCACCTTCTTGCAACGCGCTTATGACCAGTTAATTCACGATGTCGCCTTGCAAAACCTGCCCATGGTGTTGGCTTTAGACCGCGCTGGCCTAGTGGGCGCAGATGGGGCCACCCATGCGGGCGCTTATGACATCGCCTTTGTCCGCTGCATTCCCAACATGAGCATGGCCACCCCAGCAGATGAGCGCGAATGCCGCCAACTGCTGACGACAGCCCATGAGCAAGACCACCCGGTGTGCGTGCGCTACCCCCGTGGTGCAGGTGTGGGCATCGAAGTGCTGGATGATTTGTCCTCCTTGCCCTTTGGTAAGGGCGAGGTGCGCCGCCGCAGCACAGCGGTGCGCCAAGCGCAGCAGCCTGCGGCACAGCCCCGTATTGCTATTCTGGCATTTGGCACCTTGCTGTATCCCGCGCTGAAGGTGGGGGAGACACTGGATGCCACGGTGGCCAATATGCGCTGGGCCAAGCCTCTGGATGAAGCCTTGGTGCTGGAGTTGGCCGCGCAACACGATGTGTTGGTAACGGTCGAAGACGGCTGTATCTCCGGCGGTGCGGGCGCAGCAGTGTCCGAAGCGTTGGCGGCGGCAGGCGTGACAGTACCGCTGCTGCACCTGGGCTTGCCCGATCGTTTCATTGAGCATGGCGATCCTGCCAAGCTGATGGCCTTGCAGGGCTTGGATGAAGCGGGCATGGAGCGCGCGATTCGTGCGCGATTTTTGACGCAGCAGGCCTGAGTCGCCTCTGGCCCTTCCTGTGAGGGCCAAGGCGGCCTTGAGTGAGCGGATCAGCGCGCAGAGGCGGAACGCGCATCTGTCTGACATTTGGCTGAGGACTTCCCGGTTACAGGGGTTTACCCCCAAAGGTTTCTGAATTTTCCA
>JAHAYB010000206.1 GCA_018384835.1 Comamonas sp. | reverse complement strand
ACCAGCAGCCACAGCGCCCGCTCCACACGCGGCAGCCGCTGCCCGCCAAAGCGCCAGGTAAACAGGCAAAAGCCCAGCACGTAGAGCACAAAGGCCACATTGTTGATGCGCGAGTGCATCAGCACACCGCCCAGCAGCCAGGATTCGGTGGCCAACATGGTGCAAAGGTAGAGCACCCAGCACAGCACCATCATGGCGTACCAGCCAAAGGCATGTTCTGAACGCATCAAACTCCAGACCACCAGAAAGATACAGCCCATCGCCGCAGACATGCCCAGGGTGATGTAGTACACGCTGCGCTGCTTCCACAGGCTCTGCGCATAGGCTTGGCGCACCTGGGCTACCGTACCCACCTGCATTCGCCCCAGGCCAGGGGTGAAGGCAGCCATGCCTTGTACCCGTACCCAGATGGTGTTGGTTGCTTGGGTATCCGCGTGCAAAGCCCATTCGGGCAGTGGCCACCAGCGCGGCATATTCCAGCCCATGGACAGCGGCTCGGTCAGGGACTGGTCGCGCCACAGCAGCGCCTCATTGCTATAGACCGCACCGGCCATGCTGATGCCATCCAGCCGCAAGGCCAGCTCTGCGTTTGCCGGGCAGTCTGCGCGCTGCCAATCCAGGCGATACCACACCGTGCCATCGTGCTCCGGCCAGCGCTGCCGCCAGATGTCGGGTAGCGTGACCGGCTCCCACCCCTGGGCAGGGTGAATGCTGCCGTCGCTGCCATCGAGCACCGGCGCAGCCTGCACGGCTAGTACTTGCGGCGTGCAACTATCCGGGTCAGCCGCCGCCATGGCCTGCGCCACAGATGCCACAGACAGCAGCCAGAGCCAGCAACACAGCATCAACCGGAGCTGCCAGCGCTGCCAGCACCTCACCCCAGCATCCCCCAGGCGCGGGCGGTGCGCACCGCCATGGTGCGTGAAGACACGGCCAGCTTGCGGTAGATGTGTTTGATATGGCTCTCTACCGTGTAGCGCGATAGGAATAGCTGCTCGGCAATTTCCCGGTTGGTTAACCCATCGGCCACCAAGCGCAGGATTTGGTGCTCGCGCACACTGAGCGCCTGCTCCAGCTTGGCCGCTTCGGCATTTGCCGTATTTACAGGCTCAGGGGCTAAAGCGGCCTGCTCTGCTTGCGTTGTGCTGTGCGCCAGTGGCAGCAACTCCAGAATGCGCCGGGCAATAAAGGGGTCAATGGGCGCACCGCCGCGCAGCACATTGCGAATGGACATGCACACTTCAATGTCATCGCGCTCTTTGAGCACATAGCCCGTAGCCCCCGCCCGCAAGGCGCTGAGGATGGACTCTTCCGAACTCCAGGCCGACACCACCAGAATGCCCAGGCTGGGGTATTGCGCCCGCAGTTGGGCAATCAGCGTTAGCCCACTGCCATCGGGCAGCACCAAATCCACCAGCGCCAGTGCCACTTCCAGCTGCGCCAGGCGGGCATGCGCCTCGGCCAGCGTGGCGGCAAACACCAGCGCCTCGTCGGTATAGCCAAGCTGGTGCAGCACGGCACGCAGGCGCTGTTGCAATAGCGGCTCATCTTCAACAATCAGAACGGGTGAGAGCAGCTCTGCGCGGGCTGGCGGGGGAAGCGGTGGAGTTGGCGGAATTGGCGGAATTGGGGGCGGCATCATGGCGGGCATCATTGCATAAGCGGGTGCTGCTGCCTATCACTGGAATTAGGGGTTTTGGGTGCGGCCATCTGCCCGGCAAATTACCCAATTTCAGGGATATGCAAAGCGGCGCGGCTGCGTACCATTCGCGGCACTGCCCGGCCAGGGCTGCATAGGGCAGCAGGGCGTTGGACAGCTTTTTCAGCAGATTCACCAGATAGAGAGTTTTATTTATGCTCAAACGTATCTTCTTGCTCAGTGCCATTGCTATGGGCGTTATGGCTACCACCAGCCCCGCGACAGCCGCTGACCGCAACGTAAAAATCATCAACAAGACCAAAACCACCATGGTCGCTTTTTATGCCTCGCGCTCCAAAACCAATGACTGGGAAGAAGACATCCTGGGCGACGACATGCTCAAGCCCGGCCAGTCCGTCAATATCAATATGGACGACGGCACAGGCGCTTGCAAATTCGATTTCAAAGGCGAATTTGAAGATGGCGAAGATGTGGTGAAGAACAACATTGATGTGTGCAAGGTCGGCGAGTTTTCCTTCACCCAGTAATTAAATCGGCACACCCTGCATGGCCTGCCGCACCCGCAGGCCAGCCTTCACCCCGCTACCATATGCGCCTTGTTTTACGCAGCGCACACGCACAGAGAAGGGGTGTCATGGCTGATATTTCCAAAATCACTTGTATTGAAGACCTGCGCCAGCAGGCACAGCGCCGTGTGCCGCGCATGTTCTACGACTACGCTGACAGCGGCTCCTGGACAGAAAGCACCTACCGCGCTAACGAGGCGGATTTGCAGCGCATCCAGTTTCGCCAGCGTGTGGCCGTGAATATCGAGCAGCGCAGCACCGCCACCACCTTGCTGGGCCAAGCGGTGCGTATGCCGGTGGCGATTGCCCCCGTTGGGCTGACGGGCATGCAGCACGCTGATGGCGAAATCCACGCCGCCCGCGCAGCAGAAAAACTGGGCATCCCCTTCACGCTGTCCACCATGAGCATCTGCTCTTTGGAAGACATTGCCGCGCATACGGGGCCAGATTTAACGTTCTGGTTTCAGCTCTACATGATGCGCGACCGCAAAGCTATGCAGAACCTGATGCAGCGTGCCAAAAATGCCGGTTGCAGCGCCTTGGTGCTAACGCTGGATTTGCAAGTCATTGGCCAGCGCAACAAGGATATTAAAAATGGCCTGTCCGCCCCGCCGCGCCTGACGCTGGGCAATCTGCTCAACTTTGCGACCAAGCCGCGCTGGGCACTGGGGATGCTGGGCACACAGCGGCGCACCTTTCGCAACATCGTTGGGCATATTGAGGGGGTGTCCAACATGGCCTCGCTAGGCGCGTGGACGACGGAGCAATTCGACCCCCGCCTGTCCTGGCAGGACGTACTTTGGGTCAAAGAGCAATGGGGCGGTAAGCTGGTGCTCAAAGGCATCATGGAAGTGGAAGATGCCGTGCTCGCCGCCCAGCACGGGGCTGATGCCATTGTGGTGAGCAACCACGGTGGCCGCCAGTTGGATGGTGCGCCCTCCTCCATCGCCGCCCTGCCCGCCATTGTGGATGCCGTAGGCGACAAACTGGAAGTGTGGATGGATGGCGGCATCCGCAGCGGCCAGGACGTGCTACGTGCCCGCGCACTGGGCGCACGCGGCTGCATGATTGGCCGCGCCATGGTGTATGGCCTGGGCGCTTACGGCCAGCCGGGGGTGGAGCGTGCTTTGGAAATCATCCGCAATGAGCTGGATACCAGCATGGCCTTTTGTGGCCATACGGATATTGAGCAAGTAGAGCGCAGCATTTTGGTGGAGCGCTCTTACGCTGAATGGTTAGTACGGTAGTACCGTATAAGTGAAAAAATAATAAAAAAGCCACCTTACTAGGTGGCTTATCTTCTTGTTTTTAGTGAAATTTTTGGAGGCGCGACCCGGAGTCGAACCGGGCTAGACGGATTTGCAATCCGTTGCATAACCGCTTTGCTATCGCGCCCTACCTTGGGAGGTTTATAGATGGAGCGGGAAAACGGTCTCGAACCGTCGACCTCAACCTTGGCAAGGTTGCGCTCTACCAACTGAGCTATTCCCGCAAAAACTTAGCGCCTTGATAGCACCAAGTCTTAAAAAAACTTGGAGCGGGAAAACGGTCTCGAACCGTCGACCTCAACCTTGGCAAGGTTGCGCTCTACCAACTGAGCTATTCCCGCTAATTTTCCGAAGCCTTCGATTATATACCTAATCTTTGGCATCATGGAAGTGATTGTAGCGCAAATTTCAGCCGTTTTTGTCTTCGGCTGAAATTTTGCAAGCTTCAATGTTTGGTGGCACGTGCTTTTTTAGCAGCAGGCTTGCGTGTGGTGGCGCTTACAGCTGCTACAGCTGCTACAGCCGCTACTTCGGCAACGCTGGCGGTCTCATCCGCCACCGTGGGGGTGATGGGCAAGGGCAGGCGCTCTAAAGCAATTTTTAGCACCTCATCAATCCACTGGACGGGGGTGATTTCCAAGCCTTTCTTGACGTTGTCAGGAATGTCTTGCAAATCTTTGACGTTTTCCTTGGGGATAAGCACTGTTTTAATGCCTCCGCGCAGGGCGGCCAAGAGCTTTTCCTTCAAGCCCCCAATAGCGGTAATTTCGCCACGCAGGGTAATTTCCCCAGTCATGGCGACATCGGCGCGTACGGGGATGTTGGTCAGTGCGGAAACAAAGGCCGTGGCCATGGCCGCGCCAGCGCTCGGACCGTCTTTGGGGGTTGCGCCATCGGGTACGTGAACGTGGATGTCTTTTTTCTCAAAGAGCGCCTCTTCAATGCCCAAGGATTGGGCGCGGCTGCGTACCACGGTGCGGGCGGCCTCGACCGACTCCTTCATCACATCGCCCAAGGAGCCGGTGCGCAAGATATTGCCCTTGCCAGGCATGGTGACGGCTTCAATGGTGAGTAAGTCGCCCCCCACCTCGGTCCAAGCTAGGCCAACGACTTGGCCAATATGGTTGCTATCGGTAGCGCGGCCATAGGTGTATTTGCGCACGCCCAGGTAGTCGTGCAGGTTGCTCGATTTAACGATGACCTTGGGCTTGAGCTTTTTAAGCTGCACCCCTTTGACTACTTTGCGGCAGATTTTAGAAAGCTCGCGCTCCAGCGAGCGCACCCCTGCCTCGCGGGTGTAGTAGCGCACGATGTCGCGCAGCGCTTCGTCTTTGATTTCCAGCTCGCCGTCTTGCACGCCGTTGTTAATGAGCTGCTTGGGTAGCAAGTAGCGCTTGGCGATGTTGACTTTTTCGTCTTCGGTGTAGCCCGACAGGCGGATGACCTCCATGCGGTCAAGCAGCGCTGAGGGAATGTTCATCGAGTTAGAGGTGGCCACAAACATCACGTCGCTGAGGTCAAAATCCACCTCCACATAGTGGTCGCTGAAGGTGTGGTTTTGCTCCGGGTCTAGCACCTCTAGCAAGGCGCTGGACGGGTCGCCGCGAAAATCCATGCCTAGTTTGTCGATTTCATCGAGCAAAAACAGCGGGTTGCGTGCGCTGACTTTTTCCAGGCTTTGCAGCACCTTGCCGGGCATTGCGCCGATGTAGGTGCGGCGGTGGCCACGGATTTCGGCCTCATCGCGCATTCCGCCCAAAGCCATGCGCACGTATTTGCGCCCGGTTGCTTTGGCAATCGATTGGCCTAGCGAGGTTTTCCCCACCCCAGGCGGCCCGACTAAGCACAAAATCGGCGCTTTGACCTTGTCCACACGCTGCTGCACGGCCAGGTATTCCAAGATGCGGTCTTTCACGCGCTCTAGGCCATAGTGGTCGGCGTTGAGCACCTCTTCCGCTAAAGCCAGGTCTTGCTTGATTTTGGTTTTGCGGCTCCAGGGCAGGCCGGTGAGTACGTCGATGTAGTTGCGCACCACTGCCGCTTCCGCCGACATGGGGGACATGAGTTTGAGCTTTTTCAGCTCTGCCTCGGCTTTTTTACGCGCGGCGGCGGGCATTCGGGCGGTTTTGATTTTTTTCTCTATTTCCTCTAGGTCTGCGCCATCTTCGCCTTCGCCCAGCTCTTTTTGAATGGCCTTGACTTGCTCATTCAAGTAGAAGTCGCGCTGGTTTTTTTCAATTTGGCGCTTGACCCGACCACGGATTTTCTTATCCACGTTGAGGATTTCAATTTCATGCTCGATTTGGTTGAGTAGGCGCTCTAAGCGCTCGCGCACCTCTACGGTGTCTAGCGCTTCTTGCTTTTGCTCTAGCTTGAAGGGCAGGTGGGCGGTAATGGTGTCGGCCAAGCGCCCGGCATCTTCAATGCTGGAGATGCTGCTCAAAATCTCGGAAGGGATTTTTTTGTTCAGCTTGACGTACTGGTCAAACTGCTGAATCAAGGCGCGGCGCAGTGCCTCTACCTCGCTGTGTACTTGCGTTTGTGCGGATGTGGCAGGCTCTTCCAGCAGTTGGCAGGTGGCCATAAAGTGGGTTTGGGCATCTACCACGCCCAGCAATGCGGCGCGTTGTTGGCCTTCAACCAATACTTTGACAGTGCCGTCGGGCAGCTTGAGCATTTGCAAAATACTGGCGACGCAGCCGGTGCCAAACAGGTCTTGGGTGTCGGGGTCTTCTTTAGCAGCGGTTTTTTGTGCTGCCAGCATAATGCGCCGCTCTGCCACCATGGCTAGCTCTAGCGCCTGGATGCTTTTTGCCCGTCCGACAAACAAGGGGATGACCATGTGCGGAAATACCACCACATCGCGCAGCGGCAAAAGGGGTAAATCCAAAGTGGTGGATGGGGGTGGTGGGGGGGACTTCTTGGTCTGTGACATACAAATTCTCCACATGGCTAGGCGCTGCTGGTGTGCCTGCGCCTGGCCTGTTGTGCGGTGTACTGCCCAAGCAGTTGTTAAGCGCGTTTGGCCTCTGGGTGATAGGAGCCGCTGGTATCGTCGCCGCTTTCGCCATGGCTGTGTGCAGCGCTGGCGTGGTCGGTGTCGATGCTATCGGATGGTGCGTCGTTAGCGCTGGTGGTGTTGCCCTCAGGCTCTAGGGGCAGTAGCAGGGGCATGGTGCCCTCTACGATGGTCGATTCTTGCACCACCACTTTGTGGATGTTGTCCATGGATGGGATTTCAAACATCACCGCCAGCAGTGCCTGCTCCAAAATAGAGCGCAAGCCACGTGCACCGGTTTTGCGTTCGATGGCTTTTTTGGCAATCGCCTCAAGCGCTTGGGGCTGCACTTCTAGCTCCACGCCCTCCATGGCCAGCAATTGGCTGTATTGCTTGATGAGGGCGTTTTTTGGCTCGGTGAGGATGCGCACTAGCGCCTCTTCATTGAGTTCGGCCAGGGCGGTGACGACGGGCATACGGCCAATCAGCTCAGGGATGATGCCAAATTTAATCAAATCCTCTGGCTCAATGTCCTGGAAAAGCTGGGAAACTGAGCGGCTAGACTTGCTGCGCACCGTTGCACCAAAGCCGATACCAGAGGCTTCGGTGCGCCCCTCAATAACCTTCTCCAGCCCTTGGAACGCGCCGCCACAAATAAACAAAATGTTAGTGGTATCGACCTGCAAAAAGTCTTGATTAGGGTGTTTGCGCCCGCCCTGGGGGGGGATGCTGGCCAAGGTGCCTTCAATGAGCTTGAGCAGCGCCTGCTGCACGCCCTCGCCCGAGACATCGCGGGTAATACTGGGGTTGTCTGATTTGCGCGAAATTTTGTCAATTTCGTCAATATAGATAATGCCGCGCTGGGCTTTTTCGATGTCGTAGTCGCAGCTTTGCAGCAGCTTGCTGATGATGTTTTCCACATCCTCGCCAACGTAGCCGGCCTCGGTCAGGGTGGTGGCATCGGCCATGACAAAGGGCACATCCAGTTGACGCGCCAAGGTTTGCGCTAGCAAGGTTTTGCCCGAGCCGGTCGGGCCAATGAGCAAGATGTTGCTTTTGGCCAGCTCCACTTGGCTGTTGTCGCCAAATTCTTTGTGATTCAAGCGCTTGTAGTGGTTGTACACGGCCACCGCCAAGGTACGCTTGGCCTGGTCTTGGTCAATGACATAGTTGTCCAGATTGGCTTTGATTTCAGCCGGGGTGGGCAGTTTGGCCAAGGCATCTTGCCCGTTGCCGTGGGCATCAGCGGGGTCGTCACGAATCATGTCCGTACACAGGGTCACGCATTCGTCGCAGATAAATACGGTGTTAGAGCCTGCGATGAGTTTTTTTACCTCGTCTTGACTTTTACCGCAAAAAGAGCAATACAAATTTTTTTCGCCAGTCGCGCCTTTTTTGTGGGCCATGAAAACCGTGCCTTGTCAAATCAAAAAAACCGAAATGATAACGAGCGCAGCCAACACCTGCACCACAACAGGGCTATGGGCGATGCTTGGGGGCGGGTGCTTGAAGGGGCTGCGCGGGGGTGCGCCCAGTTAAGGGCTGGGGAGAGGGAAAGAAGGGTGCGTGAAGGAACAAGCCTTGCAAGAGGGGGTGTGCGCTGCTGTTAGGGACGCTTTTCAATCACCTCATCGACCAGGCCGTAGTCTTTGGCCTCTAGGGCAGAGAGGAAGTAATCCCGCTCGGTATCGCGCTCTACCTTCTCTAGGGGCTGGCCGGTGCGCTCGGCCAAAATTTGATTAAGGCGCTCGCGGGTTTTGAGGATTTCGCGGGCGTGAATCTCAATTTCTGTGGCTTGCCCTTGTGCGCCGCCTAGGGGCTGGTGAATCATGATTTTGGAGTTGGGCAGTGAAAAACGCTTGCCTTTGGCACCAGCGGCTAGCAAGAACGCGCCCATGCTCGCTGCCAAGCCGCAGCACAGGGTCGAAACCTGGGGCTTGATGAAATTCATGGTGTCAAAAATAGCCATACCTGCGCTCACTGAGCCGCCGGGGCTGTTGATGTAGAAGGAAATATCTTTTTCAGGATTTTCGCTTTCTAAAAACAGCAGCTGCGCCACGACCAAATTGGCGGCGTGGTCATTGACCGGACCAACCAAAAAAATAACCCGCTCTTTGAGCAGGCGCGAATAAATATCGTAAGAGCGCTCGCCACGTCCCGATTGCTCAATCACCATGGGAATCATGCCCAAACCTTGTGTATCTAATGCGCTCATAGCTTCTCCAAATTCTTTGCCGTCTAATGCAATGAAATGGGGCCTGTGCCTGAAAGCACAAGCCCCCTCAAAAATATAACAGGTGCAAGCCCCTGTAAGTGCTTGGTCTTTGGGTGCTTGCTTTGCGGCCTGTTTACGCCTGACCCATCAGCTCTTCAAACGAGACTTCTTTGTCTGTGACCTTGGCTTTTGCCAGTACAAACTCTGTCACGTTGTTTTCCACTACAACGGCTTCCACCTCGGCCAAGCGGTCGCGATTGCCGAAGTACCAGCGCACGACTTCTTCGGGTTTTTCGTAGGAGGCGGCCAGCTCATCGACGTGGGCTTTGAGCTGCTCGGGCGTGGCTTCAAGCTTATTGGCTTTGACCAGTTCGGCTACCACCAGACCCAGGCGCACACGGCGTTCGGCCTGGGGCAGGAAAATTTCTTCAGGAATTTCAGCCTTGGCCGCGTCTTTAATGCCACGCTGTTGTAAGTCAGAGCGTGCGCCTTCCATCAGGCGCTGCACCTCAGCCTTCACGATGGCGTTGGGCAAGTCCAGCTCGGCCACGGAGACCAGGGCATCCATCACGGCTTGCTTGTTGCGTGCTTGCAGGCGGAATTTGACTTCGCGCTCTAGGTTTTTGCCGATGTCTGCGCGTAGGGCTTCTACAGTGCCTTCGGCAATGCCCAAGGAGGTGACAAATGCTTCGTCAACTTCGGGCAGGTGGGGCGCTTCGATTTTGTGCAGGGTGACTAAAAAATCCGCTGTTTTGCCGGCCACTTCTTTGCCGTGGTAGTCCTCGGGGAAGGCCAGGGGGAAGGTTTTGATTCGCCCACTTTCATGCCGCGCACGGCATCTTCAAACTCGGAGAGCATTTGGCCTTCGCCCACCAGGAATTGGAAGTCATCAGCCTTGCCGCCGGCGAAGGGTTCGCCATCAATTTTGCCTTCAAAATCAACGGTCACACGGTCGCCATCTTGGGCGGCTTGGTCTGCTTCACGCGGCTCGAAGGTGCGGCGTTGCTTGCGCAGAATGTCTAGGGTTTTCTCTAGCGCCTCGTCGTTGACTTGGGCGTTGAGTTTTTCGACTTCGGCGGTGCTCAAATCACCAATTTTGACTTCGGGGAAAACTTCAAACACGGCTTCAAATTGTGCTTGGCCTTCTTCGCTAGCGCCTTCTTTTTCGCTGATGCTGGGCTGACCGGCAACGCGCAAGCCCGCTTCTTGTACAGCGCTGTCAAAGGCCTGGCCTACTTTGTCGTTGAGCACCTCAAACTGCACCGAGTAGCCATAGCGTTGGGCAACGACGCTGGCGGGCACTTTGCCGGGGCGAAAGCCGTCCATTTTGACGGTGCGGGCAAGTTTTTTTAGGCGGGCAGATACCTCTGCCTGCACGGCATCCATGGGGATGCTCAGGGTGATTTTGCGCTCTAGTTTTTCCAGAGTTTCTACAGTTACAGCCATGGTGATTCCTAAAGAGAACGCCTCCTAGCACAGGAGGCTAAAAATGAATCATGCCGGTGCAGCAACCAGGGCGCATCGGCATGTGCAGAAGTGTCAGTCCCATTATTTGCTCAAGAGCGGCAGCTGCGCCACTGAAGCAGGCTAGGCGGGGGCGATTGGCCAGCGCTTTAAGCAAGGGCGCTGCCAAGTGGGTGTCAAGCAGATTTTTACCAAAAAACCTAAAAAAACTGCTCCTTGGCTGGCCAGCGCCTTGTTGTCTAGTCACTAAAGCGGGAAATTATATACCCAGGCTATTCTGGGTAGCTTAAAAAGCCAGCAGCCAAGTAATGCCCGCTTAGTGCCTGTTTAGTGCCCAGATGGTGTCCAGCTTAGTCCTGGTTGAGCTGGGGCAGGGCGCTGCTGCCCGAGACACTCAACAGGCCGCTCTTAGCATAAATGCCCAGTTTGTCGCGGGTATCCACCAAGTCGAGGTTGCGCATAGTCAGTTGGCCAATGCGGTCGATGGGGCTGAAAGGCTCGTCTTCCACTTTCTCCATGGACAGGCGCTCGGGTGCGTAGGTGAGGTTGGGGCTTTCGGTGTTGAGCAGGCTGTAGTCGTTGCCACGGCGCAGCTCTAGCGTAACCGTGCCGGTAATGGCGCGGGCCACCCAGCGCTGGGCGCTTTCGCGCAGCGTGATGGCTTGGGGGTCAAACCAGCGGCCCTGGTAGAGCAGGCGGCCCAGTTTGAGGCCGTTCATGCGGTATTGCTCAATGGTGTCTTCATTGTGGATGCCGGTGACCAGGCGCTCGTAAGCGATGTGCAGTAGCGCCATGCCGGGGGCTTCGTAGATGCCACGGCTCTTGGCTTCGATAATGCGGTTTTCAATCTGGTCGCTCATGCCCAGGCCGTGGCGGCCACCGATGCGGTTGGCTTCCAAGAATAGCGCTACGGGGTCGGCAAACTCTTGGCCGTTCAGGGCAATGGGGCGGCCTTCTTCAAAGGTGATGCTGACTTCTTCGGCCTTGACTTCTACTTCGGGCTTCCAGAAGGCCACGCCCATGATGGGTTGCACGATGCGGATGCCGCTGTTCAAAAACTCCAGGTCTTTGGCTTCGTGGGTTGCGCCCAGCATATTGCTGTCGGTGGAGTAGGCTTTTTCAGCGCTCATCTTGTAGGCAAAGCCTTCGCGCTGCATAAATTCAGACATTTCAGAGCGGCCACCCAGCTCATCAATAAAGGCTTTGTCCAGCCAGGGCTTGTAGATTTTGAGCTGTGGATTGGTCAGCAGGCCGTAGCGGTAGAAGCGCTCAATGTCGTTGCCCTTGTAGGTGCTGCCGTCGCCCCAGATGTGTACATCGTCTTCCTTCATGGCGGCGACCAGCATGGTTCCGGTTACAGCGCGGCCTAGAGGCGTGGTGTTGAAGTAGGCAATGCCGCCGGTGCTGACGTGGAATGCGCCTGCTTGAATTGCAGCAATGCCTTCGTTGGCCAGTTGCACGCGGCAATCGACCAGGCGGGCTTTTTCAGCGCCGTATTCCATGGCTTTGCGGGGGATGGCATCGTAATCTTCTTCGTCGGGCTGGCCCAGGTTGGCGGTGTAGGCGTAGGGGAAGGCGCCTTTGTTCTTCATCCAGCGCAGGGCGGCGCTAGTGTCCAGGCCGCCGGAGAAGGCGATGCCCACTTTTTGCCCTACGGGCAGGCTTTGCAAAATGGTTTCCATAAATACTTTCTGGCAGATAGAAGGTCAAATTAACGAGGTGGGCGCGGCGCTTGGGGCTGCTGCACCCCTGCTTGGGATGGGGTCAGCGTGGCACGCAAGTCCACCAGAATAGGGATTTCTGGCTGGGGGCTGCGGTACTCAATCGCCGTAGTGCTAGACCCTGTGGCCGGGGCAGAGCCGTAGTGCTTACGCCCAGGTTGCAAGCTGGCGTTTAGGCCGCTGTCACTGCGCTGGCTGCTATGGCTGCGGGGGCTGTGCGCGGGAGCGGGTAGTGCAATCGTTACCCACTCACCGGGGTGGTAGGACAGCTCGCCGCTGTGCCATTGCCCCTGGTATTCGTAGGTGACGTGGTAGGCACGTATCCGCTCTGTGGTGCGTTGGTGGATGCGGCAGCGCTCTTGCCCGCCAGCGCCTAGGGGCTGGCAGACTTCCTGGGGCAGGGTTTCGCGCTCGGTGAGTGCCCGCACGTCAACCACGCGGGCTTGCTCGGTGGCGGCATGGTGCGGCTGGGCGCTGCAAGGCGTAGCCAGCGCAAACGACAACACTGATAACACCGACAACACCGGTAAAGCTGGCAATACCGGCAAGGTGGCCAAGTTGGCCAAGGTCATCCGGTAGCTACGCCATCGCATCACAGTCACTTATCCTTTTTGCTTTTTAGGATGCCCGGGCGCTGCGCAGCAGGGGCTTGAGGGCGCTTTGCAAGCGCCGTGCGGCCTCTTCGCTGTGGGCGCTGGCAAGAACCTGTGCCACATCTTGCACCCAGGTGTCTTGCGGCAATGCGGCGTTGCGCTGGGTGAGTAGTTGCAGCTTTAAGGTGCTGCGGGCGGTTTGCTGGGCAGCGGGGGAGGGCACATCAGCGGCAACCTCTAGGCGCAGCAGCGGCTGATTGGCATGACCAGCATCGCCGCCAGAGGGAGCCTCCAACGCTTTGACCCAAGCGCTGCGCCCTGCGGCGTTGAGTTTGCCGCCCAGTGCCTGCTGGCTGGGGATGGCTTGGGGGTTGCGCTCACTCCAAGCGTGTAGCAGCTCGGTCAATGCTTGGCCGTGTGCCTGCTGGGCGATTTTGCGCAGCGCTTGCTCGGCGGCATCCACGGCGTTGCGTTGGGCGCGAAAGGCGGCATCGCCTAGGCGTGGGCCACGTTCGGGGCGCGGTTCTCGCTCGTGGTGCTGGCCAGTACGGGCAAAGCGCCCGGTTTCGAGGCGTTCGGAGCGTTCTGGGCGGCGGCCTTTGCGCTCATCGCGTCGCCCAGCAGCGGGGGCGGGAGAGGGGGCTTCTTGGCGTGCGCCAGGGCGGTCATCACCGCGCACGGCAACTAGGGGGCGTGCAGCGGCAGGGGCTGGGCTGGCGGCTGCCTCTGCGGGGGCGGCTGCGTTTTCTGCACCTGCGTTGTCTTCGCCTGCGCCTGCGCCTGGCGTTGCCTCACTGCGCTGGGCGGCTTGGGCTTGTTTGGCTGCTTCCAGTGCAGCCAGGGCGCTGCGGATTTGCTCGGCATCATCACTAGCGCTGGCCGCTTGTACGGCTTTGGCCGCTTCTAGCACCCGCTGGTCTTGCGCAGACAGGGGCGCGGCGGTGCCATGGCCGGCTGCGCCGCCTGGCGCATTGCGGTTACGCGGCGCAGGGTTGCGGCTAAAGAGGCTGTCAATCGGTTGGCGGAAGGCTTCCCAGAGTTTTTGCTCTTGCTTGCGCTCTAGGGGGACGGCCTGAGCCTGCTCTTGCCAGCGCTGTTGCAGGGCTTTGATGGTATCGACTTGCAGCTCTGTGCCCTCGGCCAAGGCTTTGGCTTGGGCTATGAGTTCTTGGCGCAGGGCGATGTTGGCTTTTTGCGCAGCGCGTAGGGGCGCTTCGGCCTCTTGCATGGCTTGTCGCCATTGGGTTTGCAGCTCGGCAAAGAGTTTGTCAGGCAGGTGACCTGCGTCGCGCCAGCGTTGGGAGAATTGGCGCAGCGCGTGTGCGCTTTCTTTCCAGTCGGCGGCTTGGGCTTGAATTTGGGCTTGCGCCCAGGCTTTGAGTTCTTCCAACAAGGCCAGGCGTTGGGCTTTTTGGTCGCCGGTTTCAGCGCGTCGGCGCTCTAGCCATTGCTGCACTTGCTGGTACACGGTGGTGCAGGCGGCATCAAACTGCTTCCACAGGCCATGGTTGGGGGCGGCGCTTTGGTCAATTTGACGCCACTCTTGACGCGCTTGGCGCAGTTGCTCTTGGAGTTTGCGCCCGCCCAGGGTTTGGCCTTCAGGGCGCTGGAGCAGGCTTTGCATTTGGGCAATCAGGGCTTGGCGTTGTTCGTCGGCCAGCGCAGGCTGCCAGCCTTGGGTGTCGCCAGCAGCTAGCAGTTGCTGGTGTGCCTGTTCAGCCCATTGTTCGGAGAGCCAGCGGCCATGCTGCTTGAGCAGGTTGCGCACGGTGGCAATGTCTTGGGCGCGGGTTTGTGGCTGGGTTTGCGCTAGGGCGGCCAGCGCAGGCTCTAGGGCGGCTTGCGCGGCTTGTTGCTTTTGTGCGGGGTCGGCGGCAGCGGGCTTGGGGTTGCTGGCCTCGCTGCTGGCGTTGGCGGCATTGGTGTGCGTGCCAGCACTAGCACCAGGAACAGATGCGGCCAGCTCAGAGGGCAAGCCCCGGCTGACGCGAATTTCATCAGCCCAGACGGGCACGGCAGGCAGGGGGGCTTGCGCATCTGCGGCGGCTTGCTCGGTGGCGCTGAGGGCTTCGGTAAAGGCTTGCCACACCAGTAAGAGCTGGCTTTGCACGCTCTCTAATTGCTGGGTAAAGCGCTCTTCAATGGCTGGCCAACTGGCTTCTTGGCGCAGTTGTTCGGCCTGGGCTTGCCAGTGCTGCACGTCTTGCCCCAAGCTGTCTAGGGTTTGCTGGGCATCGCGCCAGGGTTTGGTGGAGAGTACCTCAATGCGCTGGGTCAGTAAGACGGCCACTTCGCGCTGCACTTGCACTTTGTGCTGCACTTCTTCGATGCTTTTAATGCGCTCGGCCAGTTGCTGGCGGAGGCTGGCCAGAGGCTCACGTGATAAGGGGGCTGCGGCTTTGGCCGCATCGCGCTGCCAAGCGTTGGCTTGGGTGATGTCGAGTTTTTCGCTTTGCAGCAAGGCTTGCGCTTTGGCCGCCCATTCATCAATGATGAGGTCTTGGTCCTGGGTGCGGCGGATTTCATCGAGGCGCTCGCGCACGAGACGGGCTGCGCTTTTGTCGCGGGCGTTTAGCTCTTTGAGCACTTCTTGCAGTTGCTCAGTGCTGGGCGCTGGCTCGCTGGCCAGCCACTGGCGCAAGCAGGCAGCGCGATCGCCCGAGGTTTCGGCGCTCAAAGCCCCGCCGGTTAGGGTATCGAGTGGATGCGGTTCTGCGCTTTTAGGTGCGCTGGGGGGGAGTTCGGAAGCGTCAGACATGTGGGGCACTGTGTCAGTTGATGACTGGTTAAAACAATAGAAAGGAGGATGAAGGCTTGTACTTTAGATCGCAGCAAGCGCTTCCTCAGTCAAGCCGATAAGGGCGTATTTTGGCCTTGAAATGGATGGCTACCTTGCAAGCATATACAAACTGCTGCAAAACAAGGTGGTGTAGGCCAGTGTCTCTAAAATGCAACAGTGATGGCAGTTTTCTATGGAAGAGGGCGAGGTGGGTGGTTTTGGGGCTGTCTCTGCGTATCTACCCATACACACAGAGGAGAAAACCTATAATTTAGCGATTTTTTATAACTTTTTAGAATGAAGATTCTATCTCTTTGGCTTGACTGGTAATTTTGAAGTTTTTTAGAATTTCCTCTACCCTTACCGAATAAGGGATTACCCTGGTTTTTTATATTTGTTACGGACGCAGTGCCTAAAGCCTATCTATCCCCCTGGCTTCTCAGGTACCGAACCCACTAAAAATCACATGGCTTGTTGGTTGATAGTTGATGGTTGAGGCCAGCCATGCTTTGTGGTGGCGTGGTTGGCTAGCGTCTCTGTTGATTATTGATTGCAGTGTGCTGTGTTGGGTCAAAGGGGCTGTAGCTTGTGAGCGCCTACTAGTCGCTTTGGGCTGCGATGCTTGCCCCCTGAGTGCCCCAGCCACCGCGCTTCAGAAGGATTTATTATCATGACTTTGCCGAAAAAACCCCGCTCTGCCCTGCGCACAACGGTAGCGGATGTCACAGAAGGTTTTTTTGCCATTACGCACAATAGTTTTGCTATTTTGGGCTTGGGCTTGGCATTTTCTGCCATCGCCTTGACCACCCAGCCCGAGTTACGCGCCAACACAGAAGAGCAATTGCACCAATGGCTGCAAGCGCGTAAAGATGCAGCCACCCCCACAGAGGTAGCAGAGCCTGAGGTCGCTAGCATCACGCCAGATTTGAGCGCTGTGGAGCGCACCACCGTTGCCAACCCCAAAAGCCTATCGCGCGAGCAAGCAGCGGTGGCCTACTGGCTGAGTAAAAAATACCGCGTAGCCCCCGAGCCGCTGGCTGCCATGGTCAATGAAGCCTACGAGCAAGGCCGCCAGCATAAATTAGACCCTACCCTGATTTTGGCCGTCGTGGCGATTGAGTCGCGCTTTAATCCCTACGCCCAAAGCCATATGGGGGCGCAGGGCTTAATGCAGGTAATGACCCGCGTACATACCGAAAAATACGACCATTTTGGCGGCAGCTTGGCCGCTTTTGACCCGGTGAGCAACATCCGCGTGGGCGTATCGATTTTGAAGGAATATATTCGCCGCTCTGGCTCTATAGAGGGTGGCTTGAAATACTACGTCGGCGCAGCCAATCTGCCCACCGATGGCGGCTACGCAGCCAAGGTATTGGCCGAGCACCAGCGTATCCGCCAAGTTGCTGGCCGCGCCGCTCCAGCCAAAAAACCCGCTTTGCAGGCCAAAGCCCCAGCGATAGTCCCCGCCGTTAAGCAGGCTGATGACACCCAAACGGCGGGTCTGCAAAACGCAGCCTCCAGCTTCTAATAGCGAGCAGCGCCTTCTTTCCCCTTCTTTCTTTACCTAGTGCAGGGCAGGTACACCCGCCCTCCGCTACACTTGCCACCCGTACGCAACTGGCGATAGGCAAGCGGCGCTCTCTACCGCTCGCTTGCTGACGTGGATGCTAGCCAAAACCACTAGGAAGCGTACCGCCTGATAGGTCACTCTGCCAGGCGCTTTTAGCCGTTCGCCTGGGCAGCCCTTGGCATTAGCTGCGCGTCTTTCCCCACGCAGCCACATGGCACAAGGGACTACCACCTACCCCTAGGACTGCCACACACCATGTTTTCTCGCTCCAACACTATCCAAACCGTTGACCCCGAAGTCTTTGCCGCCATTGAGGCCGAAAACCAACGCCAGCAAGACCATATCGAGCTGATTGCCTCGGAAAACTACTGCTCCCCCGCCGTCATGGAAGCCCAAGGCTCCCAACTAACCAACAAATACGCCGAAGGCTACCCCGGCAAGCGCTACTACGGCGGCTGCGAACATGTGGACGTGGTAGAGCAACTGGCCATTGACCGCGTCAAGCAACTGTTTGGCGCTGAGGCGGCTAACGTGCAAGCCAACAGCGGCTCCCAAGCCAACCAAGCCGTACTGCTGGCCTTTGCCAAGCCTGGCGACACCATCATGGGCATGAGCTTGGCCGAAGGCGGTCACCTGACCCACGGCATGGCGCTGAATATGTCGGGCAAGTGGTTCAACGTGGTTTCTTACGGCCTGAACGAAAAAGAAGAAATCGACTACGACAAGATGGAAGCCCTGGCGCGTGAGCACAAGCCCCGCATCATCATTGCTGGCGCGTCGGCCTACGCGCTGGAAATTGACTTTGCCCGCTTTGCCAAAATCGCCAAAGAAATCGGTGCGATTTTCTGGGTGGATATGGCGCACTACGCTGGCCTGATTGCCGCTGGTGTCTATCCCAACCCCGTGCCCCACGCCGATGTCGTTACCACTACCACCCACAAGAGCCTGCGCGGCCCGCGTGGCGGCGTGATTTTGATGAAGGCCGAGCACGAAAAAGCCATCAACAGCGCCATCTTCCCCGGCCTGCAAGGCGGCCCGCTGATGCACGTTATCGCTGGTAAAGCCGTGGCCTTTAAGGAAGCGCTCTCGCCCGAGTTCAAAGCCTACCAAGAGCAAGTGGTGAAAAACGCCAAAGTCGTGGCTGAAACCCTGATTGAGCGTGGCCTGCGTATCGTTTCCAGCCGCACGGAAAGCCACGTCATGCTGGTGGATTTACGCGCCAAAGGCATTACCGGCAAAGATGCCGAAGCCGCCCTGGGCAACGCGCATATCACCATCAACAAAAACGCCATCCCCAACGACCCTGAAAAGCCTTTTGTGACCAGCGGCATCCGCGTCGGCACACCCGCCATGACCACACGCGGCTTTAAGGAAGAAGAAGCACGCATCACCGCCAACTTGGTGGCCGATGTGCTGGAAGCGCCTAACGACGAAGCCAACCTAGCCCGTGTACGCGCCGAAGTGGCCAAGTTGACCGCACGCTTTCCCGTCTATACGAACTAAGCGAACTAAGCGAACCTAAGCCAAGCAAGCGCTTACTTGACTAACGACACTGCCGCCCTCGCCCCCGCACTGCTATGAAATGCCCTTTTTGCAGCCACCCTGACACCCAGGTAATGGAAACCCGTATGGCCGAGGACGGCAGCTTTACCCGCCGCAGACGGCAGTGCAGCGCTTGCGCCAAGCGCTTTACCACCTACGAGCGCCCAGATGTGAGCTTTCCCATGGTGGTAAAAAAAGATGGGCGGCGCACCGAATACAACCGCAACAAGCTCAAAGCATCACTGGCACTGGCACTGCGCAAACGCCCCGTGCCAGCTTCTGCCCTCGACACCGCCATCGAACACCTAGAAGAGCAGCTATTAGCCGCCGGCTGCCGCGAAGTCAGCTCCAGCCGCATCGGCGAAATGGTGATGCAGGAGCTGCACCAGCTCGATAAGGTGGCTTATATCCGCTTTGCCAGCGTTTATCGCAGCTTTGAGGATGTGGACGATTTTCAGCACCTCGTGAATGAAGTGCGGCAGTAACTGCCAATATAAATTATCTAATTATAATTATCGTGCAGTGCGTATTTAGGCTTGCCACTGATTTTGGGTGATGAGCAGTTGCTTCATATCATTAAACCATACCGCCTGTTCTAAAGGCGTAGTCAGATAGATAGAATCCTGCAAGTTCGTATGCTCACTTTGGGGCATATAATTACTGCCCAGTGTAGGCAGCTCTAGCAGTGCTTGTAATTGTTCACCAATATGAAGCAGATACTGGAAAGAGTCTTGATTATCTGTTAAATGCTCTAAAGCTTTATCAAAAAAAGGTAATACTTCTTTTAGAGCTTGGGATATTT
>JAHAYB010000203.1 GCA_018384835.1 Comamonas sp. | reverse complement strand
GATCAACGCAGTCAGGCCTCGTGAATGCGCAACCATATCGTGGTTGTTGAACAGATCAATGGCAAGGCTGCGAATATCAAGGGCCAAGTCACGACTCATCTGGTGATCAATACCGCGCGCCTTTGAACTCAGCTGAATGGGTTGAGCGATCATATCCCAATTGCGCGCAACAGCATCAAGCTTGTCAATGTGAGGCTTTACCGCAACTTCGCCTGAGCTTGCATTCTCTCTGACTATTTTGATGAGCTTGCGGACGTTTTCGCCCTCCTGCTGCAACACGCCTTGGGTTTCAACCTCATAACTATCCACCAAGTCGTCAATCAACGCGGGGGCATGAAATTCACCGCCCATAGTTACCGTATCCACCGTTTCGGTCATAATTTTAATGATTTTGAACGACGGTAGCCTATCAAGTGCTTCCTTAATGGCGCTACGGTAGTACCGTTTACGCTCTATCAACTCCTCCTCAACTTGCTCCAGAGCCTTAACCTCAGGAAAGCGGGAGACAGCGCGATCCCCATTAATATCGCGCTGCACTTCTTCTGCAGTTAGTTGTGCAACGAGTAGCGCAGTCTCTACAATGAAATCGATAAAATCATCTGTATCGTACTTGTTATCCAAGGTTTCGAACACTGCAGCCAGCAGGTTCAAATGTGCGAGTACTGGTAAACCCGACTCCTTTCGTATTGTCTTAGGATCATTAAGAAGTTTTTCAAATAACTGACCTGCCTTGCGGGGGGATACACCTGGAAGCCATGCGATTTCTGCGCTCAAGCGGGTGCGCAAGTTGGTCAAGTCAGAACGCGCTTTCTGACAATCGTCGTAGTCCAGCTCTAGAGACCTCTCCTCCGCCAATCCAACTATACGCCTGCGGTCATCACGGGTCGTCACACCAAGAATCGCGAACGCAGACTGCTGTATTGTAGTTTTGGTGAAACTGGGGTTTGGCTTAGCTAGCGGAGGTGATGACACAATGTTATGTGGAATATTTGGCTGAGATTGAACACCAAGTTTCGTCCGAAACTGTTGATTTTTCAGCATACTAAAGGACGTAATAAGTACTTCACGCGGAACAGATATTTTTTTGCCACTTTGTAGATCATAACTGTACTGAGCAAGCTGATCTTTAGATGATAGATGGTCGGATAGTGCGAGTGAAACGGCATACTGGCTGTCCGTGCTCGGTGCAATTTTGCATTTCTGGCATGCAATCAGCACACCCCGCTTAGAGGAACCGCATTTGAAGCAAATTGCTTGGATCATCTCGAATCACGCTCCTTACAGGACAAGGTGGCATACGTTCCTTTCGGCGCGCTAGGTAATGTTGGCCCGTAATATAAGTCACCATCAAAACCAACTCTGCATTTATTATTTCTAGCGAAGGTTTGTAGTGAATCAGTATTGCCACGCAATTTGAGGGTAACGGCTATGCCCGGGCTGACACAACAACCAACCCAATGGTCAAAATACTCCTCGTCAACAACAAAGAGTTCATGCCCGTAGATGTATATTGGCTTCTTTAAAAAACGATAATCACTATAATCAAAGCGTGCATCAGGCTTGAGGCTGACATATCCAGATTTCGACAAGGCCACTATCATTTTTCCTGAGTCGACCATACGCTCGTCAGATCCTAGTCTCAGTCTTAACGAATCTAGCAGCATCGCCTGCAAGGCAGAGTCAGCAGGAACCGAGGGTTTGGTAACAGCTGACCCAGCAGGTTGGTTACTCAAAGCCTTTCCACGTGCAAACCTGCTTCGGCCTTCAGACTGGAACTGACTACGAAATGGCTCAATATCTCGTTGAGCCCTATTCAAATCATTACGTCCTCGATTGTTGGTCTGATATCGAAATGAGCTGCAACGGCTGTTGTAGTCCGCCACCATCGCGTTAAAACGATCCACGTCGGAATCAATATAGTTGTTGATGGCCAACTTCGCGCCATCCATGCGAATGTCTTCTGCCAAGCAATACCGAATCTGCGCCATTGAAAGCACCTGATTTTCCCCGACGGGGGGTTTGGACTCAGTAGGGCGCGAGGGCGCTTGTGGTTGCGCTGGCGGAGAAGGCTTACCGAACTCCGGCGGATCGGCAAACTGGTTCGGCGCAGTGCTCTGCCTGGATGGGGAGTAAGCCGAGGCTGGAGAAGTCGTATTGGCTTTACTGGACAGGTCGATCAACCAAAATACGCCGATGATAGCGGCAATCACCAAAGCCCACTTGCCCGCTGACGATCCGTCAGTAGATGGCTTGATAGGTTCTCGATAAGTTTGCCCTTCGTTCGGCTGCGATTGCGCAGGTTGCGTCTGAGCGGGCTGCAAACTGGCTTGCTCGGCGCTTGGCGCAGTGGTTGCATGCTCCTTCTTGGGGGCAGCCGAGGACGGCGTTGTACCCACGTCGGACACGAATGAGGAAAGGCCAGCGAAGCCTTTGCTTTCTCCTTTGTTTGACTCTTCTTCTCCACCCACCACACACGCCTCCCTTTAAACAAATCCAATGCGCCGCTTTGTCTCGCCACCCTCACGTTCCCGCGCCGGCGACGATTGCAACGCAGCCAACAGACTGGACTGATCCAGCCGATCTTTACCACCGCGCGCAGCCAGTCTTGCGCCTTCGCGTACCACGAACGAAACGTCTGACAGCGGCCTGCCCGCCAGCTCCTTTGCCAATGGCTTGGTGTCCACGTCAACTTGCTTCGGCAAGGAAGATAGCAGCTTGTCCAGCAGTGCCTGCACTTCAACTTCGCTGGCGAAGTCCACCTTGATGAGGTGATCGAAGCGCCCACGACGCTGAATAGCTGGGTCGATCATCTCGATGCGGTTGGTCATGGCGATGATTAACACATCGCTTTTTACCGCCTCCGGAATTCGACGCAGAAACTCAGCTACTTCCTCGACGCGGTGATGACCTGAACCCATCTCGCGATCAGCAAGGAAGGCTTCCATCTCATCGATCACTAGAACTGATGGCGCGTTCTCCATCGCCGTGTCGAACACCTGCGCGACCTTCTTACTGGTCTCATGGATGTAAGGGCTAGCAACGCTAGATGCGTCGATCTGAAAACTTGGCCAGCCGAGGAAGTCCACTAACCGCTCGACCGCAAAGGT
>JAHAYB010000176.1 GCA_018384835.1 Comamonas sp. | reverse complement strand
ATTGCGGACGGTTCAAGGATTGCAGCATCTGCGCTAGGGCGGGGGCGCTTAAATCTTGTTGCGCCAGCAGCCAACCCGCTTGGGCATCGACCATCGTTCGGGCGTTGGTGGTTTGGTGGTCATCGACCGCGTGGGGGAAGGGCACGTAAATCGCCGCCGCTCCAATTGCCGCCAGTTCGGTCACGGTACTGGCTCCAGCGCGGCAGAGCACCACATCCGCTTGAGCAAAAGCGCTGGCCGTATCTTGGATAAACGGCACTAACTCGGCCTGCACATCCGCCGCTTGGTAATTGGCGCGTAGTGCCTCAATTTGCTTTTCACCGCTTTGGTGCGTGACTTGTGGGCGCTCCTCAGGAGGAATTAAAGCCAGCGCTTGGGGCAGGACATCATTCAAGGCTTTTGCGCCCAAGCTGCCACCGACCACCAAAAGTTTCAACACGCCAGAGCGCCCTTGAAAACGCTCCTCGGGCGCGGGTTGATGCAAAAACTCTGGCCGCAGCGGATTACCAATCCACTGCCCTTGAGGAAACACCTTGTCAAACGCGGTAAACACCCGCTCCGAGATATGCGCCAGCACTTTATTGGCCATGCCTGCTACCGAGTTTTGCTCGTGCAGAAGCAAAGGTTTTCCGGCCAGCACCGCCATCATCCCGCCCGGAAAGCTGATGTATCCGCCCATGCCGATGACCACATCGGGACGCACACGGCGCACAACGCCCCAAGCCTGGGCAAAGGCTTTGAGCAAGTGCATCGGCAAAAACGCCAAGCGCATCACGCCTTTACCGCGCACGCCTGCAAAGTCAATGGCTTCAAACGCAAAACCTTGGGGCGGCACAAGGCGCTCTTCCATGCTGCGCGGTGCGCCCAGCCAATGCACTTGCCAGCCAGCATCGCGCAAAGTCTGCGCTACGGCCAAGCCCGGGAAGATGTGTCCGCCCGTGCCGCCGGCCATCACTAAGGCCACGGGGGCAGGGGTCACTGCCTTACGCCTACTCATACGCGCCCCCTGGGGTTTTGCAATAGTTTGTTTTCATAATCGACCCGCAATACCACCGCAATGGCAATCAAATTAAGCAGCACTGCCGAGCCACCAAAGCTCAATAACGGCAATGTCAAGCCCTTGGTAGGCAGCAGCCCCAGGTTGACCCCCATGTTAATCAGCGCCTGAAAACCCAGCCAAATCGCCACCCCCTGCGCCACCAGGCCAGAGAACACGCGGTCTAGCACAATGGCCTCGCGCCCAATGCTGGTGATGCGGCGAATCAACCAATAAAACGCCCCAATCACCAGCACCATGCCGACAAAACCAAATTCTTCGCCCAGCACCGAGAGTAAAAAGTCGGTATGCGCCTCGGGCAGCCAGTGCAGTTTCTCTACACTGCGCCCCAAGCCCACGCCCCAAAACTCACCGCGCCCAATGGCGATTAAGGCGTGGGTGAGCTGGTAGCTTTTGTTCAGGGCGTGCTCCATATCCCAGGGGTTGAGGTAGGCAAAAAAGCGCCCACGCCGATAGGGCGAGATGGCAATAAGCAGCGCAAACGCCCCCAATACCATGCCCGACAGCCCAATAAACATGCCCGCATTGATGCCCCCCAGCCACACCACCCCCATGGCAATGGTGACAACCACAATGAAAGCGCCCATATCAGGCTCCAGCATCAGCAAAGCGCCGGTAGCGATGACCACCGCCATGATGGGCCACATGGTGCGAAAAAAGCGCTCTTTCAAGTCCGAGCGGCGCACCATGTAATCAGCGGTGTAGAGCAGCACGGCAAACTTGGCCAGCTCCGAGGGCTGAAAATTCATCACCCCCAACGGCAACCAGCGTCGCGAGCCGTTGATTTTCAAACCCACAAACGGCAGCAACACCAGCACCAACAAAATCAGCGAGAGCATGAGCAAGCTGGGCGCAGCCTTCTCCCACCAAGACATAGGCACGTAAAAGGCCACGGTGGCCACCACCGCACCAATCACCAGTGCAATGCCGTGGCGCAGCACAAAGTGGTAGGGCGCAATCGCGCCAAAGCGCGGGTTATCAGCCATAGCGATAGAGGCGGAATACACCATCACCAAGCCCCACACTAGCAAGCCAACGACGACCCAAATCAGGGCTTGGTCCAGCCCCACCTCCGTCGGGGGGACGGCTTGGGTGCTGCGGTACTGGTCAGTGCCCAGGCGCACAGGGAGCACATCCACTGGGCGCTCTTGGGGGCCTTGCCACCACGAGCGCCACGCTTTGCGCCAACGCTCTAACAGTGCGGGGGCTGCTTTCTTACTGGTGGCCATAGTGGCTAAGGCTCTCCTTGGTGGGGTTGATCGGCCAGCTCTTGCACCGCTGCGGCAAATACCAGGGCGCGGTGCTCATAACTGTCAAACATATCCATGCTGGCGCAGGCGGGCGAGAGTAGCACCGCATCGCCATAGTGCGCCTGGGCGCTGGCTAGGGCGACGGCCTGGGGCATATCAACCGCGTCTAGCAAGGGCAGCTCGGTCTGCACTAGGGTGCTGCGCAGCAAGGGCGCATCTTGCCCTATCAGCACCACCGCCCGCGCATATTGCACCAGCGGCTGGGCCAGGGGGCTAAAGTCCTGCCCCTTGCCCAGGCCACCCACAATCACCACCAAGCGCCGCTCACCTCCCAGCCCCTCTAGGGCGGCCAGGGTTGCGCCAACGTTGGTGCCCTTGCTGTCGTCGATGTATTCCACGCCATCCACCACGCCCAGGCTTTGCACGCGATGCGGCTCGCCCCGGTATTCGCGCAGGGCGTAGAGCAAAGGCGCTAGCGCACAGCCCGCCGCCTGCGCCAAGGCCAAGGCGGCCAGGGCATTACAAGCATTGTGGCGGCCACGGATACGCAGGGCATCGGCAGGCATGAGGCGCTGGATATGCAGCTCTTGCGCAGCGGGGGCAGGGGCGTTTGGGGCGGTTTTTAAGCCCTGGCCATCCTCATCATGGGCGCGTACCAGCCAGGTCATGCCATTGGTGGTTTCCAGTCCAAAATCGCCGGGCTGCTGGGGGCGGTCTATGCCAAAGCTGGGGTATGGGCGCTGGGCAAACTTGCCGCCTTTAAGCCTGATGGGCGCGGGCAGCATGTCCATCACCGCGT
>JAHAYB010000171.1 GCA_018384835.1 Comamonas sp. | reverse complement strand
GCAAAGCGGCGCATTTGGCGCTGCTGCTGGCCGTTGGGGCGTAGTTCGTACTGGAAGGCTTGGAGGCGTTGCATAGATGTCAGTGAATATACTGGCGTTTTAGGATGCCTTCGGCATCCGTGCTATCCATCCCCGCCATCAATGACGGGGCTTTTTGCACATTTTGGTAAAGAAGTGTCGAAGCGCCGTAGAGCCGCAGTGCAAGCGGCGCAATGGTTACTGCCCAATATCGGGGGCAAGCAAGTGGCGCAGCACCAAGCTCTTGAGTAAAGGGAGCTGGCCGTGGAAGAAATGTTCCCCCCCCGGTACGACGGTAATGGGCAGTTTTTGCGGGCGTGCCCAATCCATCACCGTATCCAGTGGCACGGTATCGTCTTGCTCGCCGTGCAGTACCAGGCTGCGGTTGTGGGCGGCGGCGGGAATGTTGGCCACCGTGAAGCGGCTGGTAGCGGTGCCGACCAGCACTATTTTTTCAAGGCGCTGGGCGGTGTTGGTGGCCTCGGCCTCTTGCCATAAGTGGTCAATGGCGTGGCTGGTAACAAATGCGCCAAATGAATAACCCGCCAGCGCCAAAGTGCCGCTAGGGGCGGCCTGCAGCACAACGGCCAGCAGGTCTTGCAGCTCGCCCTGGCCATCATCGTGGCTGCCAGCGCTTGCGCCTACGCCCCGAAAATTAAAGCGTATGGCCTGCCAGCCCGCTTGCACAAAAGCGCGAGCCAGGGTCTGCACCACTTTGTTGTGCATGGTGCCGCCGAACAGGGGGTGGGGGTGGGCAATGATGGCGGTTCCGCACAGGCGACTGCTATCGCTAGGGCTATCGCGCAGGGCTTCAATCGAGCCTGCGCCGCCGTTGAGGGTGAAGGTTTCAGTTCGAGAGTTCATGGCTGTAGAGGCGGGAAACAAACAAAAGCAAGTAAGACGGGGCTGGCGCATCAAGGCGCACTGGGGGTATTAGTGCGCAGCTAAGACGTACCAAGGCGTAGCGTGCAATCAACGCCCCATCTCGGGCGCAATGAGCAGGCGCTCAACAATGCGGCCACTTTTCAGGTGCGATTCGATGATTTCATCAATATCGCTGTGGTCCACAAAGGTGTACCACACCGCTTCAGGATAGACCACCAGCACCGGCGCAGCGCTACAGCGGTTCAGGCAGCCGGCCTTGTTCACCCGCGCTAGCCCTTGGCCGGCCAAGCCCGCTTGCGCGACCGCTTGTTTGCAATAGTCAAACGCCGCTTGTGCGCCATGCTGGGCGCAGCAGGCATCGCCATTGCTGCGCTCATTGAGGCAAAAAAAGAGGTGGTGGCGGTAGTAGCTGCTGTTGCTATTGCTGCTGTTGCTATCGTGTGCAGACAATGCCGCAGTGCTAGGAGATGTGGGTGCTGGGACGGTAGTCATGCGCCCTATTCTAGGACTAGAGAAAATTCAAAAGGGCTTGACCGTCACCAAGATAACAATTGCTAACAACAGCAGGACTGGAATTTCATTGAACCAGCGATACCAGCGGTGACTGCGCAGCGCCTGACCCTGGCGGATGCGGTGGTACATGCGAGCGCATACCCAGTGGTAGGCCAGCACCAGCAGCACCAGCAGCAGCTTGGCGTGCAACCAACCCTTAGCACCCCAGAACCAAGCCAACCACAGCCACAACCCCAAGCCCACCGCAGGAATGGCCAATAGCGTGGTAAAGCGCAGCAGCTTGCCAGCCATGAGCACCAGGCGCTCATACTCTGCAACCGAGCCGGGGTTGACCATGGCCAAGTTGACGTAAATACGCGGCAGATAAAACAAGCCAGCAAACCAACTGGCGACAAAAACGATATGAAAAGCTTTAACCCATAGCATGGAGCCGGAGTGTAAGCGCCAAAAAAAGCCCGGGCTGTGCCGGGCTGAGAAAAATCCTCATGAGGATGAGGCCTGCTCAGGGAGGTTAAGCAGGGAGGGTGACAAGCAACCCTCAGCGGGGGAATCTAGCACAGGAAGCACTTTGGCCAACTTGGGGCTATCCCTGGGTTGCAAGCACAGCCTATGCAAACACAACCCAAGCGCTAAGAGCGGCACAATAGGCGGCTATGCACTTATCTAGTCCTACCCCTTTTCCCGCCAGCCGTCCACGCCGTTTGCGCCGTGATGCCTTTACCCGCAACCTCGTGCGCGAGCACCGCTTGAGTGCGCATGACTTTATCTACCCCGTCTTTGTACTAGAGGGCGAGAACCGCCGCGAGGCCGTAGCCTCTATGCCCGGGGTGGAGCGCTTGAGCCTAGACCAGCTCTTGCCCGTAGCGCGTGAATGCCAGTCTTTGGGCATTCCTTATATGGCACTATTTCCGGTGATTGATGCGGCGCTCAAAACCCCCGATGGCAAAGAAGCCGCGAACCCCAACGGCCTGGTTCCCCAGGTGGTGCGCACCCTGAAGAAGGAATGCCCCCATCTCGGCATCATGACCGATGTGGCGCTAGACCCCTACACCAGCCATGGCCAAGATGGCATCTTGGATGCACAGGGCTACATCCTTAATGATGAGACGGTAGAAATGCTGGTGGTTCAAGCGCTCACCCAGGCTGAGGCGGGGGTCGATATGGTCGCCCCCAGCGACATGATGGATGGCCGCATGGGCGCAATTCGTGATGCTTTAGAGGCGCATGGCCACATCCACACCCGCCTGATGGCCTATAGCGCTAAATACGCTAGCGCCTTTTACGGCCCGTTTCGTGACGCGGTAGGCTCTCGCGGTGCACTGGGCAGTGCCGATAAAAACACCTACCAAATGGATCCCGCCAATACCGATGAGGCGTTGCGCGAGGTGGCGCTAGACATTGCCGAAGGCGCAGACATGGTCATGGTTAAGCCCGGTATGCCCTACTTGGATGTGCTACGCCGCGTTAAAGAGGAGTTCAAAGTGCCCACCTTTGCCTACCAGGTCAGCGGTGAGTACGCCATGCTCAAAGCCGCCGCCGCTAATGGCTGGCTTGATCACGATGCGGTGATGATGGAGTCGCTCATCGCCTTCAAACGCGCCGGGGCGGATGGCATTCTGACTTATTTCGCGATAGAGGCGGCCAGGAAACTACAGGTTCAGCAAGGCTAAGGCTCTCTACCTTCTATCTGATTACTCAGCCCGCTCAAGATACTTGGGCGGGTTTTTGTGGCTTGTAGTTGCCTTTTTACGATTGGCAGATTATAATTTCTGGCTTTTCAAAATTTTTTTGAAGAGCTTTTCTTTTTTCGACCGAAGCAAAAATGCTTGGGGTCGAAGCATTTCACGTTGAGGGACGTTATATATGCCAACCATTAACCAACTCGTGCGCAAGGGCCGCGCGGTAGAAGTTGTTAAATCCAAAAGCCCTGCCATGGAGAACTGCCCACAGCGCCGTGGCGTTTGCACCCGTGTGTACACCACCACGCCTAAGAAGCCTAACTCGGCTCTGCGTAAGGTGGCCAAGGTGCGCCTGACCAACGGTTTTGAGGTCATCTCCTACATCGGTGGTGAAGGCCACAACCTGCAAGAGCACAGCGTGGTGCTGGTGCGCGGCGGTCGTGTCAAAGACTTGCCCGGTGTGCGTTACCACATCGTGCGCGGTTCGCTGGATCTGCAAGGCGTGAAAGACCGCAAGCAGTCGCGCTCCAAGTACGGTGCCAAGAAGCCCAAGGCCAAGTAATCAGCCCTGCGGCTCTACAGTTTTTGAAAAAATTCGGTGCTGACCCTCGCGTGGCGCGAAGGTGCAGCGTAGTGACCCCAAACGCAGATGTCCTGCGCGGGTCGAGTAAGTGGGAGTCCCAAGTTTGGCTCTCGCGGTATCTGAAATGATGCCAACTGAAGCAAAGATAGAGGTGAAAAATGCCACGTCGTCGCGAAGTCCCTAAACGTGAAGTTCTGCCAGATCCCAAGTTTGGCAATGTCGAGCTGTCCAAATTCATGAACGTCATCATGGAAGGCGGCAAAAAAGCAGTTGCCGAGCGCATCATCTATGGCGCTCTGGAGCTGATTGAGAAAAAG
The DNA here is from genome assembly GCA_018384835.1 of Comamonas sp. GTDB lineage: Bacteria > Pseudomonadota > Gammaproteobacteria > Burkholderiales > Burkholderiaceae_C > Comamonas. The sequence goes on along the minus strand of JAHAYB010000171.1, from coordinate 1,802 downwards.
CAGCCTGAAAAGAGCTCTATCGAGGTCTTTGTCACCGCCATCAACAACGTCAAACCCATGGTTGAGGTGAAGTCCCGCCGCGTGGGTGGCGCTAACTATCAAGTGCCTGTGGAAGTGCGCCCCGTGCGTCGTTTGGCCCTGTCTATGCGCTGGATTAAAGAAGCAGCCCGCAAGCGCAGCGAAAAATCCATGATGCAGCGCCTGGCCAATGAGCTGATGGAAGCCACCGAAGGCCGTGGCGGCGCGATGAAAAAGCGCGATGAAGTCCACCGCATGGCCGAAGCCAACAAGGCGTTTAGCCACTTCCGCTTCTAATCGCGTCTGGAAAAGGAGCTATTTCTCATGGCACGCAAAACTCCCATTAGCCGCTACCGCAATATCGGTATTTCGGCGCACATTGACGCTGGTAAAACCACCACGTCTGAACGCATCCTGTTCTACACCGGCGTAACCCACAAACTGGGCGAAACCCACGAAGGCTCGGCCACCACCGACTGGATGGAGCAAGAGCAAGAGCGCGGCATCACCATCACCTCCTCGGCAGTGACCTGCTTCTGGAAGGGTATGGATTTGCAACGCCCTGAGCACCGCATCAACATCATCGACACCCCCGGCCACGTGGACTTCACCATTGAGGTGGAGCGCTCCATGCGCGTACTCGACGGTGCGGTGATGGTGTACTGCGCTGTGGGCGGCGTGCAGCCCCAGTCTGAAACCGTGTGGCGTCAAGCCAACAAGCACAAAGTGCCCCGTCTGGCCTTCGTCAACAAAATGGACCGTACCGGTGCCAACTTCTTCAAAGTGGTTGAGCAAATGAAGGTGCGCCTGAACGCCAACCCTGTGCCTATCGTGATTCCCGTAGGCGCGGAAGACAACTTCCAAGGCGTGGTGGATCTGCTCAAGATGAAAGCCATCATCTGGGACGAAGCTAGCCAAGGCATGAAGTTCGAATACGGCGACATCCCCGCTGAGCTGGTGGACACTGCCAACGAATGGCGCGAAAAAATGATGGAGTCGGCTGCCGAAGCTTCGGAAGAGCTGATGAACAAATACCTGGAAGAGGGCGAACTGTCTGAAGAAGACATCATCGCCGGTCTGCGCCAGCGCACCATCGCGACTGAAATCCAGCCCATGCTGTGCGGCTCTGCCTTTAAAAACAAAGGTGTGCAGCGCATGTTGGACGCGGTGTTGGACCTGTTGCCTGCGCCTACCGATATTCCTGATATCGCCGGCACCGATCCCGACGACGAAGAGAAAAAACTCAGCCGTAAAGCCGATGACGAAGAGAAATTCTCCGCCCTGGCTTTCAAGCTGATGACCGACCCCTTCGTTGGCCAGCTGACCTTTGTGCGTGTGTACTCGGGTGTGCTCTCCAAGGGCGAAACCGTACTCAACGCCACCAAGGGCAAGAAAGAGCGCATTGGCCGTATCGTGCAGATGCACGCTAACGAGCGCCAGGAAGTGGACGAAATCCGCGCCGGTGACATCGCCGCTTGCGTAGGCCTGAAAGAAGTGACCACGGGTGAAACCCTGTGCGACATTGCTGCGCCCATCGTGCTGGAAAAAATGGTCTTCCCCGAGCCTGTGATTGCCCAGGCCGTTGAACCCAAGACCAAGGCTGACCAAGAGAAAATGGGTATCGCCCTGTCGCGTCTGGCAGCGGAAGACCCCTCTTTCCGCGTCAGCACCGATGAAGAGTCTGGCCAGACCATCATCGCCGGTATGGGCGAGCTGCACCTGGACATCATCATCGACCGCATGAAGCGCGAGTTCAACGTGGAAGCCAACGTGGGCAAGCCCCA
>JAHAYB010000148.1 GCA_018384835.1 Comamonas sp. | reverse complement strand
CTTGGCAATTTAATACGCTCCTGGGAACAGGCCACCGTCGGGCATGATGTTCTGGCCGGTGATGTAGCCCGCCTGCTGGCTGCACAGAAAAGCGCAAATCGCGCCAAACTCCTGCGGCGTGCCAAAGCGCTGGGCAGGTACTTGGTCTTGCTGCTGCTGGCGCACAGCGGCTGCGCTTTGGCCGGTTTTATCCGCCGCGCCCACAAAAGTGGCTTGCAGGCGGTCGGTGTCGAACTTACCGGGCAGCAGGTTGTTGATGGTCACGCCGCGCGAGGCAATCTCGGGCGAACGCGCTACGCCTGCGACAAAGCCGGTCAAGCCACTGCGTGCGCCATTGGACAGGCCCAGAATATCAATCGGCGCTTTCACCGCGCTGGAGGTGATGTTGATGATGCGGCCAAAGCCACGTTCGGTCATGCCGTCAATCACCGCTTGCAGCAAAGTGATGGGGGTGAGCATATTGGCATCAACAGCGGCAATCCACTGCTCGCGCTGCCAGTCGCGGAAGTCGCCGGGGGGGGGGCCACCGGCGTTGTTCACCAAAATATCAAACGCGGCACCGGGGCCGCCTGCGGCGCTGAGTACGGCGTTGCGCCCGGCTTCGGTGGTGATGTCGGCCACTACGGGCAGCACCTGGGGGGCTGTGCCACCCGTTTTTTCCGCCCAGGCGGCAGCGACTTGGCGCAGTTGCGCGGCGGTTTCCTGCAAAGGTGCTTCGCTGCGGGCATTGAGCACCACATTCACGCCCTCACCCACCAGCGCCTGTGCGCAGCCGCGCCCCAAACCTTTGCTTGCGGCGCATACCAGCGCCCATTTGCCTGCAATACCTAAATCCATGGTGGTTTTCTCCTTCAAAAAATCTAAAAAATCAACGCCTAATCAACGTCCAAACAGTTTATGGTGCAAGCGCCGCAGCGACCACCACACAGAAAATGCCACCACAGGAATTGCCAGTGCTGATGACAGCTCGGGCGAAAGCGGCCAGCCCAGGCCCTGTGCTCCTTTAGCTAAGTAGCTGACCAAGCCGGTGATGTAGTAAGTGATGGCGGCCACCGACAGCCCTTCCACCGTGGATTGCAGCTTGAGTTGCAGCGCCTGGCGCTCATTCATGCTGGCTAGCACCTGCTGGCTGCTTTGCTGCTGCTCAATCTCTACCCGTGTGCGCAGCAGATTGCTAACCCGCGAGACGCGCTCAGACAAGGCGTTCTGCCGCCGCGCCGCCCATTCGCAGGTGCTACGCGCTGGGCTTAAGCGCCGCGCCATAAATTCTTGAAAGCTGATAAAGCCAGACAGGCGCTGCTCCTGCAAATCAGCAATGCGCTTTTCCACCAGCTCAAAATAAGCGCGGCTGGCCGAAAAGCGCGAGTGGCTGGCGGCGTATTCGCTTTCCACCTGCCCGGCCAGGCGGGTCAGGCGGTCTAGCAGGGCTGGCTCGCTTTGCCGGTCGGCCTGGCGAATGGCTTGCGCCAGGTCGGCCAGTTCTTGCTCGGCACGCCCCAGCACGGCTACGGCATGGCGGGCGGCGGGCAAGCCCAAAAAGGCAGCCATGCGGTAGGTTTCAATCTCTAGCAGGCGCTGCACTAAGCGCCCCAGGCGCTGGGCGCTAATGCCCTCGCCCGACTGCACCACGATGCGCGAATAGCCATCGGCATGAATGGCAAAGTCCGTGCCCACCAGGGTTTGCCCGTTGTGTACTTGGCAGCCTGCCAGGCTGTCTAGGTGCAGCATCTGCTCAACCAACTGTGGCCAGCCCCCCGCCCCACACTGCACCGCCTGCACCAGCCACAAATGAACGCTGCTCAGGCACAAGCCGGGTAGTTGAGCGAACCAGTCTTGCGGCACTTCTTCCACAGCGGTGGGCGGGTGGCGCATGTCCAGCGGCTGCTCGGGCGGCAAGGCGGCGGTGAATGTCCAGGTAACAAACTCGGTATGCAGCTCCCAGCGCAGGTGAAAGCCGCCCATATCAATGCGCACATGGGTCGATTGCGCATCCGGCACGCTGCGGTGGTGGTTGCGCAGCAGGGCGGCCAAGTGGGCGCGGCTGGCCTCACGCTGGGCGCTGTCACACAGCATCACCACATGGCTGATAACGGCGGGAGCGGCAATGGATTCAGGCGGGCGGGCGTGGATTTCATTGTGCAGCAGGGCGCGCTGCGGGTGCTGGGGTGCAAGAGTCGCCATGGGTGGGTGGTGCTAATAGCTAGAAAAGAAGGGGCAAAGGGTAAGCGCCCCTATTGTGCCCACGATGCCCGCTGCCCCCGCTATGCCTGCGCGGTGGGGTGCAGCATTTTTAGCCACTTACGCGCCGGTAGCTGCCAGCGCGTTTGGATGTAGTCGGCGTGTTGGCGCATCTGCTGCGCCAAGGTCTGCCCGGCTTGCACCTGGGGCGGCTGGCGCAGCGCCAGCACAATGGTGTTGCCCTCGCGGGTGGGGCGAAATGCCCAGACCTGTTCTACCCCAAAGGCGTTTTGGATTTTCTCCAAGCTGCTGGCGTAGCTGTTGCGTCGGCCAAATAGGTTGACCGCCATACAACCGGCGGGAGCCAGCAGAGCGCGGCAGTCGGCATAAAAGCTGGGGCTGTCGAGCACGGGGGCGGCGGCCTCGTGGTCGTACAAATCGACTTGCAAGGCGTGTATCTGCCCCTGCCATTGCGGGTTGCTGGCCGCGTCAATGGCTTGCGCGGCATCGGCCTGCACGACTTCCAGCCCTGGGCGGTTGCCAGGCAGCTTGAACCAGTCGCGGCAAATTTGAATGACCACGGGGTTGATTTCTATGGCGGTGGTGGGCATCGCCAAAACCTGGTGGTGGTATTTGGTCAGTGCGGCAGCGCCCAAGCCCAACTGCATGGCCTGCTGCTGGGCAAGGGCTGCCCAGTCATCAGCGGCAAGAGCGGGGGGCGTAAATAGCAGCCAGCCCATCGTGCGCTGCACGTATTACAAATCCAGCGCCAGCGGGTCTTTCATCGACATGGCCCCCTGCACCCAGGGCGTGCCCAGGTGCAGATAGCGGCTTTGCGAATCTTCTGAAACGCTCACTTGCGGGCTGGGCGCTTGCGCAAAAAGCGCCGATGCGGATGTTGATTTTTGACGAGCCATGGGCGGTGTCCTAGCGCTGGCCAAGGCGGCTGCCCGTGCCTGCATCTGTGTTGCTGCGATTGGCGCTATGAGCGGTATTTGCGGTACTTGCGGTACTTGCTGTATTTGCAGCGCTGCTACGCGCTAGGCTGGCGTTGCGCAAAAATTCAGCGGGCATTTGCACCCCGGCGCGGCTGGCGTATTGCGGCTGGCTGGCAAGCAGTGCGTCCAAACGCGGGTCTCGCAAAACAACTGCGCCGCTGCTGGGGTTGGCTACGGCCATCACGCTAGCCGCAGTAGTGCCCGCTGGAGCGGCTGACCATTGCGCCGCTGCGCCAGCGGCTTGGGAGGGCAGCGTCCACACATGCCAGCCCACTGTGGCAACAGCGGCTAAAGAGGCAAAGCCTGCCGCCAGCTTCCAACGAAATACGGCATCGTTGGCCGCCTCGGTGCGCCCTGCCAGCGCCTGCGGTGTCAAAGAAGCGGATGAGGTGGATGAGGTGGATGAAACGGGCGGTGGTAAATCGGTGGGCAGGGCGTGGGTGGCCGCAGTTGGTGTGCGCTCTTGCGCCAAGCGGGTGCGCAGGCCGCTCAGAATATCGTGCTGGCCGCCCTGCGCCAAATCGGGTGAGCGCAGCACATCGCCCACCAGTTGGTAGAGCTGCCATGTCTGCTGCCCGGCCTGGCTGTGCGCTGCTTGCAGGGCTTGCTCCAGCGCGGGGGTGCCATCGGGTAGTTCGCCATCGAGCAAAGCGGACAGCAGCAGCGCTTGCTCATCATGCCCATCGTGCGCATCGTGCTCGTGCAGGCGGTGCGCCTGGCTGTGACTGTGATTGTGTTGCATGGCTTTCACCCGCCTCCGACTTTAGAGCGCTTGTGCGCTCAAAACTTCTTACCAACGCTTGCCCGTTTGGCGCTCCAGCAGCGGCTTGAGACGCGCTGAAATGGCCTCGCGGGCACGAAAAATACGCGAACGCACCGTGCCAATGGGGCAGCCCATGGCCTGCGCAATGGCATCGTAGCTTAGACCCTCCATCTCGCGCAGGGTAATCGCCTGGCGCAGCTCTGGGGGCAATGCCTGCATGGCATCGCTGACGGCTTGGGCAATTTCACGGGCGGCCAGCACGGTCTCTGGCGTTTCATCGGTGCTTGGTTCGTGGCGGGGGCGAAAAGTTTCCTCCTCGTCGGGGCTGGGGGCTAAGGCGCTTTCTGTAATCAAGGGGTCACGGCGCATATCGAGTAAGAATTTTTTCGCCGTGTTCACCGCTATCCGGTACAGCCAGGTGTAGAACTGCGCCTCGCCCCGAAACTGCGGCAGCGCCCGGTAGGCGCGTAAAAACGTCTCTTGGGCAATATCGGGCACCAAGTCTTGGTCGCGCACCATACGGGCTATCAGGCGTTCCACACGGCGCTGGTATTTGAGCACCAGCAGCTCAAAAGCCCGCTGGTCACCGGCAACGCTGCGCTGCACCAATAACGTATCGCTATCGGTAGCAGCGCTCAAAGCAGAAAAGGTAGAGGTAGAAGCCATGCACGCCCAAGCCACAAACCCATAGCCGCCAAGCCGACTATGCGTAAAAACCCGGGGAATATACCGCACGGCGTACCGCCACCCAGTGCCCCCGGTTATGGCGCTGGTGCAGGCACAGCCAGCGCCGCTTGCCCTGCGCCGGGGTAAACAGCAGCCATAACTGGCTGCCGCTGTCCAGCAGCACACGGTGGCGGCCTAGCGCCTGTGGCAAGCTGTCTTCCGAGGCGGCCAAATCCTGCCATAGCCAGTGGTAGGCGCTACTACGGGCCTTAGCCTCCCAGCGCAGCAAGCCCTGGGGCTGGTTACGCCAAGCCTGCACCACCAGCCCCAGCACGCCCAGCCATAGCCCCCAAACCAGCACCAGTGGTAGCACCAGGTGCCAAACCAGGTGCCAAGTAGTGGCTACAGCGCCGCTAGGCCGCCCCGCCCAAGACCAATACGCCAAAACCAGCGCCCCCAGTAGCAAGCCGCCAGCGGCCAGCGCCATAGGCGCAGGGCAAGAGCGCACACGCACAATCACCGCCGGGCTGGTGAAGTAGTGGCGCGGATGCGCGGTTTTATATACTCGCATGGCAAGGCTTTTCACACACGTCGATAAACACATTCATAGCAATCACAAAGAAAGATACACATCATGGAATGCACCGTAAGCTGGACAGGGACGAGCGGTACACGCTCTCACATGGGTTTTGTGGCAGAGACGGGCAGCGGCCACATCATCAATATGGATGGCGCAGTCGATGAGCGGGTACCCACCAACGGCGGCCAAAACTTGGCTGCCCGCCCTATGGAGTTACTCTTGGCTGGCACCGGCGGCTGCACCGCTTACGACGTTGTGCTGATTTTGAAGCGTGGCCGCCACGACGTGCATGGCTGCTCTGTACAACTGCGCAGTGAACGGGCACAAACCGAGCCTAAAGTTTTTACCCACATCCACATGCACTTTGTCGTCACCGGTCGCAATGTGCCCGCGCCAGCGGTAGAACGCGCCATCGCGCTGTCGCATGAAAAATACTGCTCTGCCAGCATCATGCTGGGTAAAACTGCGCAAATCACCACCAGCTTTGAGCTGCAAGAGCTGTAGCGTCAAGGCGCTTGCACCTTTGCTTGCACCTCTATCAGCGCCCTATGTTTGCCAATACCGATACCGATACCGATAGCGATAGCGATACCGCTACTTCTTCACGCCAGCGCTTGCCTTTGCCTTTGCCTTACGCCTTGCCAGCTTGGCCAGCGCAGCCCACGCCCCAGCAACACCTGCACCTTGTGCTGCCCTACGCCATCTTGCCCGATGCTGCCTGCCAGGCCGCGCTAGAGCGCACGCCCACCCCCCACATTAACGCCCTGCTGGCTCTGCTACGCCTAGTGGGGCAAGACATCCAAGGGGCAGACACCCCCACCCCGCCGCATGAACGCACGGTTGCCCAAGCCTGGGGCTTAGACCTAGCCGCCCCCGCTTGGGCAGCGGCTCAGGCAGATGCAGACACAGATGCGCCTAACGATACGCCCAGCGCCTGGCTCACCCCCTGCCACTTTCACGCCGGGGCGGACCAAGTACGCCTAGACGACCCCGCCGCCCTAGACTTGAGCCTAGAACAAGCCCAAGCGCTGTGCGCCATTCTTGCGCCCTGGTGGCAGGAAGATGGACTGGCACTGCAAGTCATCACCCCGCTGCTGTGGCGCGTTAGCGGCCAGCCGCTGGCGCAGGTGGTCAGCGCCTCACTAGACCGCGTGCTGCTGCGCGATGCCAGCCTATGGCTGCCCAAGGTGCAGCCCTTTCAGCGCCTGCACAGCGAGGCACAAATGCTGCTCTACCACCACGCCTTCACCCAAGCGCGGGAAGAACAGGGGCAGCCGCCCATTAACGGCTTTTGGCTGCATGGTGTAGGGCAACTGAGCAGCGCCCAACGAACCCAAAGCCAGCAACAGCGCCAGCAGCAATCGCTTTGGGTAGCCGATGATTTGCGCCAAAGCGCTCTACGCCAGCATTGGCCCACCTGGCAGCAAGCCCTCCAAGCGGCAGATGCCGGTCCCGCCGCCCAACTGCTGGCTCATGCCCGCGCAGGTGGCAGCGCCAGCCTAAGCCTGTGTGGCGATATGGGCACGCTGCTCTTTGACAGCCAGCCCCGCCCCTGGCACCAGCGCTTGTTAAGCCGTCTGCGCAAACCCAAGCGCCTGCCTGATTACCAAGACTGGTTATGAGTGGGCATAGCACCTGTGCAAGCCTTACTATCGGTCGCTTTGTTGTCTGCTCATATACGATTTGTCTTTGCCTCCTTGCTTTCCCCCTCCTCGCGTATGCCCCAGCCCCCCGCCCCCCTTTTGATTTACGTTTCCGGGACCCCCCCGGGCGCCACCCGCCCCCCCCCCCCGCGCCCCCCCCTAGTCGGCGGCCTGATTCTGTTTGCCCGCAACTGGCAAGACCGCGCCCAGCTCACTGCCCTGTGCGCCGCCATCAAGGCCGAGCGCCCCGACATCCTGATTTGCGTGGACCACGAAGGCGGGCGTGTGCAGCGCTTTCGCAGCGATGGCTTTACCCACCTGCCGCCCATGCGTGCCCTGGGTGCGCTGTGGGACAGCGCCAGCCCCCAACGTGCCCAGCAAGCCGCCCTGGCCTGTGGCTATGTGCTGGCCGCCGAGCTGCGTGCCTGCGGGGTGGATTTGAGCTTTACCCCCGTGCTGGACTTGGACTGGGGCAACAGCGAGGTAATTGGCGACCGCAGCTTTAGCCGCCAGCCCCAGCGGGTCGCCGCTCTGGCGCAAAGCCTGATGCACGGCCTGCTGCAAGCGGGCATGGCCAACTGCGGCAAACACTTCCCCGGCCATGGCTTTGCGGCGGCGGATTCGCATATCGCCATGCCCATCGATGAGCGCAGCCTGACCACCATCCTGAACGACGATGCCGCGCCCTACCCCTGGCTAGCGCAGGCCATGAGCAGCGTTATGCCCGCGCATATCGTCTATCCGCAGGTGGATAGCCGCCCGGCGGGTTTTAGCGCCTGCTGGCTGCAAGACATTCTGCGCCGCCAGATGGGTTTTGACGGCGTGATTTTCAGCGATGACCTGAGCATGGAAGGCGCTCGCCTGCTTGATGGCCAGCCCATTAGCTACACCCAGGCCGCACTGGCCGCCCTGCAAGCGGGCTGCGATATGGTGCTGCTGTGCAATCAAAGCCTGGGGGATGGCCAGGCAGTTGATGAACTGCTGGCTGGCCTAAGCGCTGCCCAGGCACAAGGCCAGTGGCAGCCGAGCGCCGCCAGTGCCCAGCGCTGCCAGCGCCTGCTGCCCAGCAGCCCCGCGCTGGATTGGCCAGCCCTGCAACAAGACCAGCGCTACCAACGAGCCCTGGCTCTATTACCCGCTACCAAGGAGGCGCTATGCGCGTAGGCGTTTTAACCGGCGGGGGCGACTGCCCTGGCCTGAATGCGGTGATTCGTGCCGTCACCAAATCCCTGATTCACCATGGCCAGTGCGAGGTACTGGGCATTGCCGACGGCTTTGAAGGCTTGATGGGTCAGCAGCCCCGTGTGCAGGCGCTCGATTGGGAGGCTGTATCCGGCATCCTGCACATCGGTGGCACGATTTTGGGCACCAGCAACACCGCCAACCCCCTCAAAGATGCTGCCACCCTGGCACAAGTGCAGGCCAATGTGCAGGCGCTGGGGCTGGATGTGGTGGTCGCCATTGGTGGCGACGGCACCATGAGCTTGGCGCACGGCGTAGCCCAAGCCACCGGAATGCAGTGCATTGGCGTGCCCAAAACCATTGATAACGACATTGCCTACTGCGAACGCAGCTTTGGCTTTGACACCGCCGTTGCCACCGCCACCGACGCACTGCGGCGCATTGAAAGCACCGCCAACAGCCATCACCGCGTGATGATTGTTGAGACCATGGGTCGCCACGCCGGCTGGCTGGCGCTGGAAGCCGGGCTGGCCGGCGCGGCAGACATCATCTTGCTGCCTGAGCTGGATTACGACCTGCAAGCCATCGCCCAAGTCTGCCAAGCCCGCGAGCAGCGCCAGCGCTACACCATCATCTGCATGGGCGAAGGTGCCAAACAAAGCGGCGCAAGCCAAACCGTGCAAGCGCGGGTGGAAACCAGCCCTGATCCAGTGCGCCTAGGCGGCGTAGGCCATGTGCTACGCCAGCAATTGCAGCCCCTGATTAACAGCGAAGTACGCACCACCGTGCTAGGCCACATCCAGCGCGGCGGCGACCCTACGCCCTATGACCGCGTGCTGGCCTCGCGCTACGGCCACAAGGCGGCGCAACTGGTGCTGGCCGGGCAGTTTGGCCAGATGGTGACTTTACAGAACGGCCAGATTGGCAGCGTACCCATTGCCAGCGTAGCCAACACCCAGCGCACCGTGCCGCTGGGGCACGAGTTGTTGGTGATGGCGCAGGATATTGGTATCAGCTTGGGGCGTAGCCGCAGCAAACAATAGAGGGGCTGATATAAGCCCTAACTTATTAATTATTAAGGAAATACAAACCATGAAATCCCGTGCTGCTGTGGCCTTTAAGGCCGGAGAACCTCTGCAAATTGTTGAAATCGACGTAGCCCCACCCCAAAAGGGCGAGGTGCTGGTGCGCATCACCCACACGGGCGTGTGCCATACGGATGCCTTTACCCTGAGCGGCGTTGACCCCGAGGGCGTATTCCCCGCCGTGCTCGGCCATGAGGGCGCAGGCATTGTGGTGGAGGTGGGCGAGGGTGTCACCAGCGTCAAGCCCGGCGACCATGTGATTCCGCTTTACACCGCCGAGTGCGGCGAGTGCCTGTTTTGTAAAAGCGGCAAAACCAACCTTTGCGTGGCCGTGCGCGCCACACAGGGCAAGGGCGTGATGCCCGATGGCACGACGCGCTTTTCTTACAAGGGCGAGCCGATTTACCACTATATGGGCTGCTCTACTTTTAGCGAATACACCGTGGTGGCCGAAGTCTCGCTGGCCAAAGTCAACCCCAATGCCAACCCTGAGCAGGTGTGCTTGCTGGGCTGCGGCGTGACCACCGGCCTGGGCGCAGTGAAGAACACCGCCAAGGTGCAAGCGGGCGATACGGTGGCGGTGTTTGGCCTGGGCGGCATTGGCTTGGCCGTGGTGCAAGGGGCCAAGCTGGCGGGCGCGGGTCGCATCATTGCCATCGACACCAACGCCGATAAATTCGCCTTGGCCGAGGTGTTTGGCGCGACCGATTGCGTCAATCCCAAAGACCACAGCAAGCCCATTCAAGAAGTGATTGTGGAAATGACGGGCTGGGGCGTGGACCACAGCTTTGAGTGCATTGGCAATGTGAACGTGATGCGGGCGGCGCTGGAATGCGCCCACCGTGGCTGGGGGCAGAGCGTCATTATTGGCGTGGCGGGCGCGGGGCAAGAGATTTCTACCCGCCCCTTCCAGTTGGTGACTGGGCGGCGTTGGCTGGGTTCGGCCTTTGGCGGCGTGAAGGGCCGCAGCGAGCTGCCCGGCATGGTGGAAGACGCGATGGCGGGCCGCATTCAGCTCGAACCCTTCGTCACCCACACCATGGGCTTGGCCGATATCAACCACGCTTTTGATTTGATGCACGAGGGCAAGTCGATTCGCTCCGTCGTGCGTTACGACCAATAAGGAGTCAACTATGCAACGCATAGAACAACGCGCCAGCTTTGGTGGCCGCCAAGAGGTGTGGGAGCACCACAGCAGCAGCACGGACACGGCCATGCGCTTTGGCATTTACCTACCGCCCGCTGCCTTGGCAGGCCAGCCCTGCCCGGTGGTGTATTGGCTGTCTGGCCTGACTTGCAATGAGCAAAACTTCATCACCAAAGCGGGGGCGCAGCAATACGCCGCTGCGCTGGGCTTGATTGTGGTGGCCCCTGATACCAGCCCAAGGGGCGAGGGCGTGGCCAATGATGAGGCCTACGATTTAGGCCAGGGCGCGGGCTTTTACCTGAATGCCACGCAGCAGCCTTGGGCGGCGCACTTTCGCATGGAGGACTATGTGGTGCAAGAGCTGCCTGCTTTGGTTGAGGCGCACTTCCCCGCCACAGACAAACGCAGCATTTGCGGCCACAGCATGGGCGGGCATGGGGCGCTGACTTTGGCGCTGCGCCACCCTGGGCGCTATGCCAGCGTCTCGGCCTTCTCGCCCATTGCTGCGCCCAGCCAAGTGCCTTGGGGGCAAAAAGCCTTTGCGGCCTATTTGGGCGAAGACCGCACCGCATGGGCCGCGCACGACACGGTAGCCTTGATTGCCAATGCGCCAGAGCGCCTACATTTGCTGGTGGACCAAGGCCAGGCTGATGAGTTTTTAGCGGGCCAATTGCAGCCCGAACGCCTGCAAGCCGCTTGCCAGGCCGCAGGCCACCCGCTCACCCTGCGCCTGCATGCGGGCTATGACCACAGTTATTACTTTATTGCCAGCTTGATTGGCGAGCATTTAGCCCACCACTCGCAGGCGCTGCGCTAAAAATTAAAGCGCTTGCATCTACTGGCTCAATGCAGCGTCTGGCTGCCGGGCGTAATCGGCTGAATGCGGAAGAAGCCCGTGCCTGCGCTGCCACGCCCCACTTCTTCCTCAGTGGCTTGGCGAATGGCTTCGATTTTTAGCTCCAGGCGCAGGGCAATGCCTGCTAGCGGGTGGTTGCCGTCCAGCACCACATGCTCAGGGTAAATCTCGGACACGGTGTAGAGCAGCTCTTGCGGCGCTTCGGGGTTGCAGCCTTGGGGCAGGGCATAGCCGTCAAAGGTCATCCCCTCTTCCAGCTCGGCGGGGAACAGAGCACGTTGCTCCAGAAAAATCAACTGGCCGTTGTAGTCGCCAAAGGCATCTTCTGGCTCCAGGTGCAGTTGCAGGGTTTCGCCCACGCTGCGCCCTTGCAGGGCTTGGTCGATGCGAGCTAGCAAATCATCACCACCCACTAAAAACTCCACGGGTTCGTCCAGCACGTCCAGTTCTTCGCCCAAGGTATCTTTGAGTACCCAGGTCAGGGCGACAACGCATTGGTCAATCACGGTGCTGGGGGCGGTTTGGGGCATGGCGGTTTCCTTTGCTGGGGCTGGCTGGACAAAAGCCAGCGATTGTAGAAGTGCTTGCTATCCATTGCACAATCAGCCAGTTTTGCTTTTGATAAAGATTGGCCGTGACTCTCCCCCCTTCCGCCCCCCCCTCCACCCGCGCCCCTTTGCCCCTGCTGGGCGGTATTTCCGCCGCGCAGTTCATGCGCAGCTATTGGCAGAAAAAGCCCTTGCTGATTCGCCAGGCCATCCCCGGCTTCAAGCCCCTGCTCTCGCGTGCCGAGCTGCTGGCCCTGGCCGGGCAAGATGGGGTGGAATCACGCCTGATTGAGCAACTGGGCGACGGGCAATGGCAGCTCACCCACGGGCCGCTAGCACGCAGGCGCTTGCCCAGCCTGAAAACCCCCGGTTGGACTACCTTGGTGCAAGGCGTGGATTTGCACGTACAGGCCGCGCACGAGCTGTTGCAGCAGTTTCGCTTTGTGCCCGATGCGCGTTTAGACGATTTGATGATTAGCTTTGCCACCGACCAGGGCGGCGTAGGCCCACACTTTGACAATTACGACGTGTTTTTGCTGCAAGCACAGGGCCAGCGCCGCTGGCGTATTGGGCGGCAGAAAAACCTCAGCCTGCAAGCGGATGTGCCGCTCAAAATCCTCACCCACTTTGAGCCTGAGGAAGAGTTTCTGCTTGAACCCGGCGACATGCTCTACCTGCCCCCCAAATGGGCGCACGATGGCATTGCCGAAGGCGAGTGCATGACCTATTCCATTGGCTTTCGCGCCCCCGGCCAGGATGATTTAGCGCGTGAGCTATTCCTGCACCTTTCCGACCCGCCCGACGAGCTGGATAAAGTGGTGGTGTACAAAGACCCCAAGCAAACCGCCACCAACACGCCCGCCGCCATCCCCCCTTCCCTGCTGGACTTTGCCCGCAAGGCGTTGGAAGTAGCGCTGGCCGAGCCGCTGGCGCTGGAACGCGCCCTGGGCGAGGTGCTATCTGACCCCAAACCCGGCGTGTGGTTTGAGCCTGCCGAAGATTTTGCGCTGATAGAGAACGTGCGCCTGAACCAGCGCACCCGCATGCTGTATGACGAGCAGCACATCTTTATCAACGGCGAAAGCTACCTGGCCGCTGGCCGCGATGCCGAGCTGATGCGCCAACTGGCCGACACCCGCTATCTGCCGCTAGCAGCGGTGCAGCAGCTTAGTGACGATGCGCTGGAGCTGCTCTCCTCCTGGGTGGATGCGGGCTGGGCAGACAGCGAGCGGGCATAAACACCGCATGAGTGCCACACGAATGCTGCACGAATGCCGCGTGAATGCGCCCCCAAGTATTAAAAACACCCATTCCAAGCAATTTATGCAAATGCCTGCACAGGGCTGTCAACCGTAATAGCCCCTAGGCCGTTAAGCACAGGGTCAACACCGGCCATGTGCCGATGCAGCCCCCGCCGCCAACACCCAGCACCCGCTTGTCAGGGGCAGGGCAAGACAAATTTAGACAACCCATCCATTGCCCGCTGCTCACCCATTGTTTAGGGCTGGGCAGTAGGCAATTTATTTACTTTGTTTTATTTTGAAGGAAGTCCACTATGAAAAAATCCGCCCTGCTTGCCAGCATCTTGGCCGGTTTTCTGCTAACTGCCTGCGGCGAAAAAGCGCCAGCGCCAACACCTGCACCTGCTCCCCAAGTGCAAGAAGAGCCTGCCGCCAGCGACGATGCTGCCGCCAAAGAGCAAGCCGAAGCTGAAGCTGCTGCCGCTGCTGAGGCTGCTGCTAAGGAAGCTGCTGAAGCTGAAGCCGCCGCCCAAGAAAAAGCCAAGCAAGAGGCCGAAGCTGCCGCTGCCGCCGCTGCTGAGGCTGCCAAAGCCGCCGCTCAAAGCGCTGAGGAAGCCGCTAAAGAGGTCATTGAAGACGGCGTAGAAGCCGCCAAAGCCGCCGCTGACAGCGCCGCCGAAGCTGCTCAAGAAGCGGCCAGCGCTGCCGTAGGCTCTGCCGCCGCTGCCGTAGATGCTGCCAAAGAAGGTGCAGGCAACGCCCTAGACGCTATCAAGCAAGCCGCAGACGAAGCTGCTCAAGCTGCCCAAGCCGCTGCTGCACCTGCCGAAGGTGAAGCCGCCAGCAGCGACGCTGCTGACGACAAAGCTGAAGACTAAGCCTCTCTACCACACCCCCATCCCTGCGCCTTATCTGCTCGTGAATAGCTCGTGAACAATTTGTAAACCACGTGCAATAAGGCGTATCACCCCTGCCCTACACCACCTGTTTGCAAGGTGAAGAGGCGGGGCTGATTTTCTTTCTTCATATCAGCACCCTTCGGCTCCGTCTCCTCACCCTCTTGCAAAAGCCAACTTGGCTGCCCGTGCCCCAAAAGATGGATGTATTTCCAATCTTCGGGGCATTTTTTCTGCCCGCCATGCCTTGACGCTCTCGGTATGATTACCGCCACTACCAACTATTGCTACTGTTATCACTATCACTGCACCCCCTTGCTATGACTACGACCTCCCACGCTATCCCCGAAGAAGCTTCCTTACAGCCCGAGCAGCCAGGGCTACAAAGCCTGTCCAAATCCTTTGAACCCGCCGCCCTAGAAGCCCATTGGGGTTCAGAGTGGGAAAAACGCGGCTATGGCGTTGCAGGCGTGCGCGGCACAGGCCAGCCCGATGCCAACGCGCCCGCTTTTGCGATTCAACTGCCGCCGCCCAATGTGACCGGCACACTGCACATGGGGCACGCGTTTAACCAGACCATCATGGACAGCCTCACCCGCTACCACCGCATGTTGGGGCATAACACTGCATGGATTCCCGGAACCGACCACGCCGGTATCGCCACGCAAATTGTGGTGGAGCGCCAGTTGCAAGAGCAGGGCATCAGCCGCCACGACTTGGGACGCGCCGAGTTCGTCAAAAAAATCTGGGAGTGGAAAGAGGAGTCGGGCAACACCATCACCACGCAAATGCGCCGCATGGGCGATACCGTGGACTGGAGCCGCGAATACTTCACCATGGATGACAAGCTCTCCAAAGTGGTGACGCAAACCTTTGTCAAGCTGTATGAGCAGGGCTTGATTTATCGCGGCAAGCGCTTGGTCAACTGGGACCCGGTGCTGCAATCCGCCGTCTCGGACTTGGAAGTCGAAAGCGAAGAAAAAGACGGCTCGCTATGGCATATCGCCTACCCGCTGACCGATGGCAGTGGTCAGCTAGTAGTAGCCACCACCCGCCCCGAAACCATGCTGGGCGACGTGGCCGTCATGGTGCACCCAGAGGATGAGCGCTACCAGCACCTGATTGGCAAAACTGTAGAGCTGCCACTGTGTGGGCGCTCCATCCCCATCATTGCTGACGACTATGTGGATAAGGAATTTGGTACTGGCGTGGTGAAAGTCACCCCCGCCCACGACCAGAATGACTACGCCGTCGGCCAACGCCACAAGCTGCCGATGATTTGCGTGCTGACGCTTGCAGCCACCATCAACGACGAAGCGCCCGAAAAATACCGTGGCATGGATCGCTTTGCCGCTCGCAAGGCCATCGTTGCCGATTTAGAAGCGCTGGGCTTGATGGTGGAAATCAAAAAGCACAAGCTGATGGTTCCCATCTGCACCCGCACTGGCCAAGTTATCGAACCCATGCTGACCGACCAATGGTTTGTCGCCATGAACCAAGTCGGCAGAGGCGATGAAACGGGCAAATCCATTGCCCAAAAAGCCATTGATGCTGTCGCTGGTGGTGAGGTGCAGTTTGTGCCCGAAAACTGGGTCAACACCTACAACCAGTGGATGAACAATATCCAAGACTGGTGCATCAGCCGCCAACTGTGGTGGGGGCACCAGATTCCTGCTTGGTATGACGAGGACGGCAAAGTCTATGTCGCCCACAGCGAGGCCGAGGCCAAGGCGCAAGCCCCCGCAGGCCAAACCCTCACCCGCGACGAGGACGTGCTGGACACTTGGTTCTCCAGCGCATTGGTACCGTTTTCCACCACTGGCTGGCCGAATCAAACCGACAGCCCCACGGACGATTACAACCTCTACCTGCCCAGCAGCGTGCTGGTGACGGGCTACGACATCATCTTCTTCTGGGTAGCGCGGATGATTATGATGAGCACCCATTTCACGGGGCGCGTGCCGTTTAAGAAGGTGTATATCCACGGCCTAGTGCTGGATGCTCAGGGCAAAAAAATGAGCAAGTCCGAGGGCAATGTGCTCGACCCCGTGGACTTGATTGACGGCATTGACCTCGCCCCGCTGCTCGATAAACGCACCCAAGGTCTGCGCCGCCCCGAAACTGCGCCCAAGGTACGCAAGGCCACAGAAAAAGAATTCCCCGACGGCATTCCCGCTTACGGCGCGGACGCGCTGCGCTTTACCTTTGCGGCCTTGGCCAGTTTGGGGCGCAGCATCAACTTTGACAGCAAGCGCTGCGAGGGCTATCGCAACTTCTGCAACAAGCTGTGGAACGCCAGCCGCTTTGTGCTGATGAATTGCGAAGGCTTTGACTGCGGCCTAGACCCCAATGCCGACTGCACCGAAGCGTATATGCACTTTAGCCAGCCCGACCGCTGGATAGCCTCGCGCCTGCAAAAGGTGGAGGCGCAAGTGGCACAAGGCTTTGCCAGCTACCGCCTAGACAACGTAGCCAACACCATTTACGACTTTGTGTGGAATGAGTTCTGCGACTGGTATCTGGA
>JAHAYB010000119.1 GCA_018384835.1 Comamonas sp. | reverse complement strand
GGAACGGGCGTTAGCTTTTACAACTTCAGCTTTTTTGGAAGCAGCGATCATTTCATTTCCTTGTCTACGGTGAAGTCTGCAAAACCAGCATCACCTAAGTTACTTGCGCCGTAGGCTGGAACGGCCGGCGGCGTGCGTCTTGCACCATGCAAAACCCAACGATTGTAGCCGATGTCTATTTAGCAATGCATAGAGAACCCAATAGCTAGAACACATCCACTGACTAAAAAGCATCGCTACCAGCAACACGGGCCAGTAGGCGAACATCCTCACCAACCAACTGGACATCGCGAAATTGCAGTTGCAGGGCCTCACTTAATGCAAGCTTTTCCTGCAGTAGCGCCATCCCTTTACCTGATCCGAGCAATTTGGGTGCCATGTAGACCAGCAGCTCATCAACCAACCCGGCATCAAGCAAGGCGCCGCTGAGCGTGTAACCCGCTTCAACGTGCAGCTCATTGATCTCCTGCATGGCCAATTCATGCATAACTGCAGCTAGGTCCACCTTGCACGGTGCGCCCTGCAATAACTTCACCACAGCGCTGTGCTTCGTTAAAGCATGCTGGCGCCCATCTACATCGTTGGCGCCATAAACAAAAACCTTGCGTTCTTCAGACCACAGCGCGGCATTCAAAGGTGTGCGCAGGCTACTGTCTATCAGCACAAGATGGGGCTGGCGGGGCGTTGCAACACCGCGCACATTTAAAACTGGATTGTCCGCAAGCACAGTACCTGAGCCTGTCATGACTGCACAGGCACGCGCTCGCCAAAGGTGCCCATCGGCACGCGCCTCAGGCCCGGTAATCCATTGACTCTGCCCATTGCGAAGCGCGGTGGCACCGTCCAAACTTGCGGCGATCTTCATTCGTACCCATGGCCGCTTTCGAATCAATCGACTCAAAAACCCCAGATTCAATTCTCGGGACTCCCCAGCGCCTAGCCCCACATTGACCTCGACCCCTGCAGCTTTCAACCGCTCAAATCCTTGACCGCCAACCAGTGGGTTCGGGTCTTGCAACGAAGCCACCACCCTTGCAACACCTGCACTAATCAACGCATCGCAGCAAGGCCCGGTACGCCCTTGGTGCGCGCAGGGTTCTAAAGTGACATAAGCGGTAGCCCCTTGAGCAGACTTACCTTTAATCGCCGCATCTTTCAATGCCATAACTTCAGCATGTGCTTGGCCTGCGGCCTGGGTAGAACCAATCCCAATGATCTCTCCACTCGCCCCCACAAGCACACATCCAACACGAGGATTTGGTGAAGTTATCCATAAAGCATTGCGGGCTAGCCCAAGAGCTTGCTTCATTCTCAGTACATCTTGATGCTGAGTATGGTCGGTCGTATTCATAGCCCCCCATTTTCGCTGAACGGTCAGATTTATCTGACAAAACCATATCTTGCAATTTACAGCACACCTAAGATCGTTACAAAAACTACAAGCTGTTTACATGTGCAAATCTTCTTTCACAAAACACCGACAGGCAGGATTTACTTTGCTCGAGGTCCTCGTCTCAATTCTCATATTGTCATTCGGCATGTTGGGCCTGGTGGGCATGCAAGCATTTGCCTTGCAGTCAAATCGTGAAGCACGTATTTACAGCCAAGCTATCAACCATGCTCGTGAACTAGCAGAAATGTTGCGTGGCAACAATCAAATCGCAATCAAGACAGGCTCATCAGATAACCCCTATCTCACGACAACCCTGTCTCCAAGTAATGTCAACTCTTGCCTAAAAGTAGGGAGTACCCCATGCACTTCAACAAAAGCGGTAGCAGAGTCTCAGATGACAGACTGGCTCTCCCGCTTGAATAACGCACTGCCTGGAGCACGTGTCAGCGTTTGTTTCGACAGCCAGCCCTATGACAGCAACGGGCTTCCAACGTGGACATGTACACCAGGAGCCGCAGGTACAGACGAAGTAATCATGATCAAAATTGGATGGACCATGCGTGCGCTTGACAGCAGCCAGACTGGCGATAACGCTCTGCTACGCGCCACCAGCAATCCGCCTCAGGTTGTTATCCCTGTGACTGGTGGCAATCCATTTGCGCTTGCACAATGAAATCTGCCTCACTTCTTCATCGCGAAGATGGCTTGACACTGGTCGAGCTGATGGTTGCGACCGTCATTAGTCTGATCGTTGTGCTCGCTGCCACGGCAGCACTTCTTCTGTCACGCCAAGGCTTCACCCAAGTAGATGCAGCATCCCAGCTACGTGACAACGGTCGATATGCTGAAGAAATGATTCAGCGTCTGGCTGTACAGGCAGGCTACCGAGATCTGATTTATGCAGCGACTAGCCGCCCACCCTCTACTGCCGGACTTTCTGATGAATGGCCTGAAATTTATGGCTTCAATAACCGGGCACGTACCAAAGCACATAAGTCCTACGAAGCGAACAGCGCTGCACGCAGCATTGGGTCGTTAGGGTATGGCAGTGATATTTTGGTGCTGCGCTTTCAAAGCTCTCCTTCTGCAATTCCCACCCTACCAACTGATTTAGGCATTGTGGACTGCGCTGGCATCGCGTTAAAAGACAAGATGGTCGACCGATTTGAACGCTATAGCAGCGTCTTGCATATCGGCACCAGTAACGATGGAGAACCAGCCCTCATGTGCACACGATGGGCCAGCGCTCAAGACTTTGATCCTGTCAGCGTTGAGCCTCTAATCTCCGGTGTTGAGAATTTTCAGGTTTTGTATGGGATAGATAAGCAAGGCATCAAACCACCAGGCTCTCCCACAGAAGGTCCAGATAGCGTCGCAGAACAATACTTGCGTGCCGACCAATTGACTGTGAATAGTAAACCTGAGCAAACATTAGCCAATTGGAAAAGCGTGCGAAGTTTACGTATTGGCATGGTGCTGCGCGCAGCACCCGGCACTGCAATAGCGGCAACTGATCAGAAGTTGTACCCATTT
>JAHAYB010000096.1 GCA_018384835.1 Comamonas sp. | reverse complement strand
CATCAATGAAATGCTACGCGCAAGCCTTCGCCTGGCTGGCAAGGTGTAAAGGTTTTGCAGCTAGGGGTGTCAGAAATTTTCTGCCCCTCCTTTTCCCCCTGACAGCCGTAAGAACTTTACGACCGTGTCCACTGCCCACCGACCCAAGGGGGTGAACTCAACTCACACCCCAGCCACGCCAGGGGGTACAACTCCGCACTCAGTGCGGAATTGGAAAGCCGACACCCCAGCCACGCCAAGGGGTATCAATTCAACTGACACCCTGCACCGCTACAGCAGCAGTTAGCCATGCCCATGCTGGTACGCAATGCCGCGCCATCGTTTACAGGAAAAATCTGTAAACCTCTTCGCCCTGGATGGCTATTCATGCGCCCTGGTTGGTGCAAGCAATCAGCGCCACAAAGGGCAAGCCGCTAAAAATTCCCTTACATCCGCCCTTACATCGAGACAGAAACAAAAAAGGCCAGTTCCGAAAAACTGGCCTAAGTCGTTGATTTTATTGGTGCCGGAGACATGAATCGAACACGCAACCTTCTCATTACGAATGAGCTGCTCTACCAACTGAGCTACACCGGCGAAAGACGTGGATTATAGCGCGTCTTTTTTTATGGCTATGCCTTGGCCTGGTCGGCTTCCAGGTGGTAGCGGGTGACTTGCTCCACTTCGTTTTTAGAGCCTAGCACCACGCTAACGCGCTCGTGCAGGGCTTGGGGCTGGATGTCCAGAATGCGCTGGCGGGCGTTGGTGGCTGCGCCGCCGGCTTGCTCAATCAACCAGCCCATGGGGTTGGCTTCGTAGAGCAGGCGCAGCTTGCCGGGTTTGTTAGGTTCGCGTTTGTCCCAGGGGTACATAAAGATGCCGCCTCGGGTCATGATGCGGTGTACGTCGGAGACCATGCTGGCAATCCAGCGCATGTTGAAGTTTTTGCCGCGTACACCTTCCTCGCCTTGCAGGCATTCTTCAATGTAGCGCTGCATGGGGGCTTCCCAGTGGCGCATATTGCTCATGTTGATGGCAAATTCCTTAGTGTCCTCTGGGATGCGCACGTTTTCTTCGGTGAGGATGAAGGAGCCTTGCTCGCGGTCGAGGGTGAACATGGCTACGCCATCGCCCACGGTCAGCACCAGGGTGGTTTGTGGGCCATAGATGCAATAGCCCGCCGCCACTTGCTGGCAACCTGCTTGCAGGAAGTCGCTTTGGTCCACGCCGGGGTGGCCTTCGGGCTTTTTTAGCACGCTGAAGATGGTGCCAATGCTGACGTTGACATCAATGTTGCTAGAACCGTCCAGTGGGTCAAACAGCAGCAGGTATTCGCCCTGGGGGTAGCGGTTGGGCACGACGTAGATGGTTTCCATCTCTTCGCTGGCCATGGCTGCCAGATGGCCACCCCATTCGTTGGCTTCAATCAGGGTTTCGTTGGCGATGATGTCGAGTTTTTTCTGGGCTTCGCCTTGCACGTTTTCGCTGCCAGCGTTGCCCATGATTTCGCCCAACGCGCCTTTGTTGACGGCAAAGCTGATGCGTTTGCAGGCACGGGCGACGATTTCAATCAGCAGGCGCAGTTGGGGGGGGATGTGGCCATCGACATGCTGCTTTTCAACCAGGTAGCGGGTCAAGCTGTCACGGCGGAGGCTGTCACGACGGGTCATGGTAGGGGTCTTTCTTGAGGTCTTTTTAAGATGGTTCTTCACATATCGCTGGGTGCGGCGGTGCTGGCCTCTTGCTCTTGGGCGCTTGCCAGGGCGTGTTGCAATACTTCGCGCACATCGGCGGAGAGCTTGTCGTTGGCGGCCACCAGTTGCAAAGCTTGCTGGGCGGCGCTGCGATAAGGCTCTGCCAGGGTTTGCCAGCGGTCTAGCGCTCGTGCCAGGCGGGCGGCAATTTGTGGGTTGATGGCATCCAGCGCCTGCACCTGTTCACTCCAAAAGGCGTAGCCCGCACCATCAGCGCGGTGCAATGCTCCGGGGTTAGCGCTGCACAGGCTGAAGACCAGGCTACGCGCACGATTGGGGTTTTTAAGCAGAAAGTCAGGGTGCTTCATCAGGGCTTTGACGGCGGGCAGCACATCACCCTGGTGGTCTGGGCGCAGGGCTTGCAGGGCAAACCATTTGTCCAGCACCAGCGCTTCGCTCTTGGCGATTTGGTAGAAGCGCTCTAGCGCTGGTTCGGCCAACGGGCTGCGGCTGTGCAGCAGGGCGTTCAAGGCGCTGATGCGGTCAGTCAAATTGCCCGCTGTTTTGAAGCGCCGGTAGGCCTTGCCCGGCCAAACGCTATCGCCCTCGGCCTGCGCTGCCAGGCAGAGCATGGATAAGGCCATGCCCGCCAAGGCGCGGCGGCCTGCGCTCACCGGGTCAGGCTGGTAAGCGCCGGTGTCTGCGCAGCTTTCATAGGCTTGCTGCCAGTCGGCTTGCAGTTGCAGCGCCAGTTGCAGGCGCATGGCCTCGCGCCCGGCGTGGATGCGTTGGGGGTCCACCGCCTGCCCTTGCTCCACCAACTTTTCTGCGATGTAGGTTTCTGAGGGCAGATGCAGCACCAGCTCTTTGAAGGCGGCATCCAAGCCAGCGTTATGCAGTACGGCACGCAGGGCTTGCAAGACGCTTTCGGGCAGCGGATGTGCGCTATTGACATCTGTGCCCGCCAAGGCTTGCAGGGCGCAGCCCAGCAGCAGGCGCTGACCCGCTTCCCAGCGGTTGAAGGCGTTGCCATCGTGCGCTAGCTGGATGAGCAGCTCGGCCTCGGTCAAACCATCATTGAGCAGGACGGGGGCGCTAAAGTTGCGCAGCAGTGAGGGCACGGGGGCGCTGCCCACTTGGCTGAATACCCAGCTTTGTTCGGCCTCGGTCAGTACCAGGGTGTGCTCAGTGCCGCAGTCTTGGCCATCTAAATGTAGGGGCAGCGCTGCGCCTTGGGCATCCAGCAAGCCCAGGGTGACAGGGATGACGAAGGGCTGCTTCTCGGCCTGCCCAGGGGTGGCCGGGCAGCTTTGGCGCAGAGTGAGGGTGTAGGTCTGCGCAGCAGCGTCATACACCCCGCTGGCGGCCAGGCGCGGCGTACCGGCTTGGCTATACCAGCGTTTGAAGGCTTCCAGGTGCTGCGCTAGCGGGCTTTGCGGATTGGCATCGGCCATGCACTGCACAAAATCGTCGCAGGTGACGGCTTGGCCATCAAAGCGCTCAAAGTACAGCTTGATGCCCTGCGCAAAACCTTCGCGCCCGACCAGGTTGTGCTGCATACGCACCACTTCCGCGCCTTTTTCGTAGATGGTGACGGTGTAGAAGTTGTTGATTTCCACATAGCTATCGGGGCGCACGGGGTGGGCCATAGGGCCTGCATCCTCAGCGAACTGCACGGTACGCAGCAGGCGCACATCCTCAATGCGTTTAACGGCACGCGCTGAGGGGCTGCCCGCCATGTCCATGGAAAACTCCTGGTCGCGAAACACCGTCAGCCCCTCTTTGAGCGAGAGCTGGAACCAGTCGCGGCAGGTGATGCGGTTGCCCGTCCAGTTATGGAAGTACTCGTGACCCACCACCGACTCCACATTGGCAAAGTCGGCATCGGTGGCGGTGGCTGGGTTCGCCAGCACATAGCGGGTGTTGAAGATGTTCAAACCCTTGTTTTCCATTGCGCCCATATTGAAGTCGCTGGTGGCGACAATCATGAAGCGTTCCAAATCCAGGCTGAGGCCAAAACGCGCCTCATCCCAGGCGATGGAGTGCATCAGGGAGCGCATGGCGTACTCGGTTTTGCCCAAGTCGCCGGGGCGCACCCAGACTTGCAACAAATGCTCTTTACCGGCGCGACTGGTGATTTTTTGCTCACGCGCCACCAGCTTGCCCGCCACCAGGGCGAAGAGGTAGCTGGGCTTTTTGTGCGGGTCCACCCAGCGGGCAAAGTGGCGGCCATCTTCCAAATCCCCGCTTTCTACCAGGTTGCCGTTGGACAGCAGCACGGGGTAGGCGGCCTTGTCAGCGCGTAGCAACACGCTGTAGCTGGCCATGACATCAGGGCGGTCTAGGAAGTAGGTGATGCGGCGAAAGCCCTCGGCCTCGCACTGGGTGAAGAAGGTGTTCTGGCTGACGTACAGGCCCGATAGGGCGGTGTTCTTCTCGGGGGCGCAGGTGGTGAAAATTTCCAAATCGAAGGGTTCGCTGCCCTCGGGCAGGTTTTCTAGCACCAGTTGCTCGCCTTCGAGTTTGAATGAGGTGCCGCTGCCGTTGACCAGCACCCGCGCCAGGTTCAAGCCCTCGCCATCCAGACGCAGCGCCTGGGCGGGGACATCGGGGTTGCGGCGCAGGCGCATCTTGTTCAGGACGCGGGTTTTGGCCGGGTCTAGGTCAAAGGTCAGCTCTACCGTATCAATCCAGTAGGCCGGGGCGTGGTAGTCCAGGCGCTGGATAGCGGCCTTGGCTGTGGCTGCTGCTTGCTGCATATAGGCTCTCTTCGCTTAAACGCCTTGCTTGAGCGAGGCTTCAATAAATACATCCAAATCGCCGTCCAGCACTTTTTGCGTGGCCGAGACTTCGACGTTGGTGCGCAGGTCTTTGATGCGGCTGTTGTCCAGCACGTAGCTGCGAATCTGGTGACCCCAGCCGACATCGGTTTTGCTGTCTTCCAGCTCTTGCTGCTGCTGCATACGCTTGCGCATTTCGTAGTCATACAGGCGCGAGCGCAGGCGCTGCCAAGCCACATCGCGGTTGCTGTGCTGGCTGCGGCTGTCCTGGCATTGCACAACGATGTTGGTGGGGATGTGCGTGAGGCGCACGGCAGAATCGGTACGGTTGACGTGCTGGCCACCTGCGCCGCTGGCGCGGTAGGTGTCCACGCGCACGTCGGAGGGGTCAATGTCCAGCTCAAAGCTGTCATCAATTTCTGGATAGACGAACACGCTGGCAAAGCTGGTATGCCGCCCGCCAGAGCTGTCAAAGGGCGATTTGCGCACCAGGCGGTGTACGCCGGTTTCGGTGCGCAGCAGGCCAAAGGCATATTCACCTTCAATTTTGATGGTGGCGTGTTTGATACCTGCGACATCACCGGGCGCTTCTTCTTCCACCTTGGCGGTGAAGTCTTTGCGCTCGGCATATTTGAGGTATTGGCGCAGCAAGATGCTCGCCCAGTCGCAAGCCTCAGTGCCGCCCGCGCCTGCTTGGATATCGACAAAGCAGTTCAGCGGGTCGGCCTCTTGGCTGAACATGCGGCGAAACTCCATTTGCTCGACCAGGGGCTTGAGCTTGGCGGTTTCTTCCTCAATGGTGAGCAGGCCGGCCTCGTCGCCCTCTTCGCGGCTCATGGCGAACAGCTCCAGGTTGTCGGCCAGTTCGGCAGTGAGTTTTTGCAGGTTCAGCACCACGCCATCGAGCTGTTTTTTTTCCTTGCTCAGTTCCTGGGCTTTTTTGGGGTCGTTCCAGACGCTGGGGTCTTCTAAAGAGGCGTTGACGGTGCGCAGGCGTTCAAACTTGGCATCGTAGTCAAAGATACCTCCGTAAGTCCTGGGTGCGCTCACTCAGGTCTT
>JAHAYB010000086.1 GCA_018384835.1 Comamonas sp. | reverse complement strand
ATATTAAAAAGCAAATTGATTGCATGCCCATCTCAAAAAGGAAGCTCCATGCACATGCCTCAGCCACATATCGAATCTTTTTTTGATGCCGTCACTGGCACGGTCAGCTATGTGCTGGCAGACCCTAGCACCGGCAAGGTTGCCGTGATTGACCCCGTGCTGGACTTCGACGCCAAGTCAGGCAGCCTCACCAGCGCCAGCAGCGACCGCATCATTGACTATGTACGCAGCCAGAACTGGCAGGTCGAATGGATTTTGGAAACCCATGCCCACGCTGACCACATCTCTGGCGCGCAGCACATTCGCCACCACCTGGGCGGCAAGATCGCTATCGGCGCCAACATTCGCCAAGTGCAGAAAATCTTCCGTACGGTTTTCCTGTTTGAGCGCAGTTTCTTGCCCGATGGCAGCCAGTTTGATCACATCTTCGAGGACGGCGAGGTATTCCATGTCGGTAATCTGGCAGTAACAGCCCTGCTCGTACCCGGGCACACGCCTGCTGACATGGCCTACTTGGTGGGCAGCGATGTGTTTGTGGGCGACACCTTGTTCATGCCTGATGTGGGTACTGCCCGTGCCGACTTTCCCGGTGGGGATGCTGCCGTGCTGTACCGCTCCATACAGCGCATTTTGAGCCTGCCTGCAGACACTCGTATTCACGTCTGTCACGACTATCCCCCTGCCCATCGTGCCGCTGCCTGGGTGTGCACGGTTGCAGAGCAAAAGGCCAACAACATCCACGTGCGCGATGGCATCAATGAAGCCGAGTTTGTCGACATGCGCAACCGACGCGATGCGACCTTGGCAATGCCGACGCTCATCTTGCCTTCCGTGCAGGTGAACTTGCGCGCAGGGCGCATGCCTCCTTCGCAAGCGGATGGCCGCACCTATATCGAAGTTCCCATCAACGCGTTTCTCAAAGACCCCAGCCAAGCACCAGACGGCATCTGGCAAAGCTCGCAAACCGATTAATCCCAACAATTTCACTGATGAGGAGAGCACCATGAGTTCGTTTGACCACAACACACTGACACGCGATATCAACAGCGCACTGCGTCCATTCCGCCAATCACAAAGCGGTGTGATGCAAGCGTTCGCTCAACTGGCGCAGACTTCGATGGCCGAAGGTGCTATTAGCGCCAAAAACAAAGAACTGATTGCTTTGGCCATTGGCATCACCCAGCGCTGCTCGGGTTGCATCGGCTTTCACACCAAGGCACTGCAGAAGTTGGGCGCTACCCGCCAAGAGTTAGAAGAAATGCTGGGTATTGCCGTATACATGGGCGGTGGCCCTGCACTGATGTATGCGGCAGAAGCGCTGGATGCATGGGACAAACTGCACCCTGCCACGCCCGCTGCCTAATTACAGTTTCCCATGCCCCCGCGGCATAAGCATACGCGAGGGCATCACAGTTTATGAGGCTGCTTTATGAAAGCTGAGGCTTTCATAAAGCAGCCTCTTGTTACAGCGTCAAGCACGAATATAGAACCATCCTTTTTGCTGTAGCTCCAGCAGCCAAAGCGCTGCTGGACCATCTGCTTGATTAAAGCGCTCCGGACATTTGCAATTATTTTTCTTGAGGGTGATTGGGCACAGATAGGTTCGTGCATCTTGCTCATGTGGCTCACTCTCTATGGCTGCCATGACAGCTTGAGCGTTGGCGATGATCCGTACCTCTGTTTCAGGCGCGCGACCCAAAATATTGCTGGCATTGTTTCTGGCACGCTCGAGAGCGGATGCAGTTGGAGCGTGTAAAACAGCTTGTAGACGTGGAGGATGCATTGCTTGGGAGGCTTAGTTAATGATTTGGTGAGCCGCGGATTTCAAGGCGCTTTGCAGCATCTCTTCTATCGTTGGATGGTAGAAGGGCATGTCTAAAAGTTCATGCACTGTTTGCTCAGACTGGATGGCCCAAGCAATCAGGTGCGCAAGGCTTTCGCCTTGTGTGAGCAGCATGCTCGCGCCAAGTAAGCGACCTGTTTGGGGGTGCACATAAATATGCAAGAGGTTGTCCGTTGCCCCCATAACCTTGGAGC
>JAHAYB010000081.1 GCA_018384835.1 Comamonas sp. | reverse complement strand
GACCAGCAAGCTGGTTCAAGTGTCGCCCCTCTCGCGGGCTTGGGTGAATTCTCGCGCAAATCACTGGCGCGTGTCAATCCTGAGGCGGTTTCCAAGGTGGTCGATTCCGCCACCGGTGAGCCGCTAGTGGTGTATCACGGGACTAACGCGGACTTTTCCGTTTTCCGCGACGGCGTTGCGTACTTCACACCGCGCACTGACTACAGCTACATCCGCAACAGCGATAACAATATGCCAGTGTTCCTGGCTATTAAGAATCCGTATCGGCCTAACAGCCAGTCGGAAATTGAGCGCATCAGATCGTTCCCTGAGCGGGTTGAAGAGCTGATTGCGCAGGGGTACGACGGCATGATTTGGGCCCAGAAGGACAACATCATGCGTGGTGCTAGTGGCTGGGGCAATGACCTGCCGCAGATTGTTGCTTTCAAGCCAACCCAAATCAAATCCGCCACCGGAAACAACGGCCTGTTTGATCCGGCCAACCCGGACATTCGCTACAGCAGGAGCGCCAAGCCCGTCACCAACCCAACCGCCGTCAAGCTGCGCCGCGCCATGGTGCAGCGGACGGTGGACGCACTAGCCAAGGGCTCGCCAGCAGGCGGCCAAGCTCTCGGGTGTGACACTGGATCAGAAAGCCTCGCAGAAGCTGTGGGGCCAAGTCAAGGCGCTGTATGAGGTGTATGAAGACTTCGGTGACCGTGCCGAGAATATCAACCGTGCTGCGCTGTACGACCGCCTGATCCAGAAGGGACACAGCCATGCTGAGGCATCGTTCATGGCACGCGACCTGATGGACTTCTCAATGAGCGGCAGTGCTCCGGTGGTGCGCTTCCTGACCCAATCGGTGCCATTCCTGAATGCCTGTATGCAGGGCTTATACAAGCTGGGGCGTGCTGCCAAGGAAGATCCGCGCCGTTTTGCCACCGTGGCCATGGCCGTGAGCATGGCTTCGCTGGGGCTGTTGGTAGCCTATGCCGATGATGAAGACTGGAAGCGCCGCGAGGACTGGGACCGTGACAGCTACTGGTGGTTCAAGATCGGAAAAACGGCCTACCGCATTCCCAAGCCGTTTGAGGTGGGTGCCATTGGCACTCTGGCAGAGCGCACAGCAGAGGCCCTGTTCGATGACGAAATGGATAGCAAGCGGTTCATGGAGCGCATCAGCCACATGGTCAGTCAGACGTTTGCTCTAGACCCGGTGCCGCAGGCTGTGAAACCGCTGCTGGACATCTACGCCAACAAGGACAGCTTTACGGGGCGCGCCATCGAAAGCATGGCCGACCAGCGCCTGCGGCCACAGGATCGCTACAACGAGAAAACCTCGGAAGTGGCGCGCCTGTTGGGCCAGATGGGGTTGCCTGACCCTGCGCAGTTGATCAAGGGTGAGTACGTGGGCCTGAGCCCCAAGCAGATTGACCATCTGCTGCGCGGCTACTTCTCATGGATGGCAACAGCTGCAACCACGGCCAGCGATACGCTACTGCGCAACACGGTGGTGGATCGCGGCGAAGCGCCAGACTTGCGCCTGAAGGACATGCTCTTGGTGGGCAACTTTGCGGAGAGCCTTCCTGCTGGCGGCAGTCGCTACGTCACGGCTTTGTACGAGCAGTCGCGCGCTATCGAGCAAGCCTATGCCTCATATCAGGATGCACTGAAGTCTGGTGAGCGGGACAAGGCAGCTGAGATCATGGAGTCCGACGGCGACAAGATTCGCTCGCGCGGTTCTGTGGCAGCGGCAACCAAACTGCTTAGTCAGTTGAACGCCCAAGCCAAACGGGTTCAGGAGGACCCGGTAATGAGCGGCGAGGAAAAGCGCGCGCGCCTGACGCAGCTTGAGCAGCGGCGACATGAAATTGCCCAGCGCGTGATGGGTGGCTAAGTCTGTAAGAGTGGAGCAGTTCAATGCCCTGGGGAGAGCTAGGGCTGGGTGGCTGCCACTGTTTGGCAAAGTGACAATTTTTTGTAGTTGTCGCTAATTCCTGTACTTCTCGAACGGGTTGACGTACTTGTCAAAAGGATTTGGCTCGTCATACAGCTTCCGACACGCAAAGCCAATGAACTGAGCAGCCTTTGCGCTTCTCGTGTCTCTGGCTTTGTCTGCAATGCACTCTGTGCTGCTGTCGTACCCAAAGAAGCTACGGCCTGAACCCTGTTTGACATCCCCTGGAAATTTGTCGTGACAAGTGTTGTACACAGCATACGCCGCCACGTCGTTAGCCACGCCAGGCATCTTGTCCAAGACGCAGGTTGCGTAGTTGGCGGCGAAGGCTGGAGCTGCGGTCAGCAGGAGCAGGGCGTGGAGGGTGCGGCGCATGAGGGCAATGTAGCAGAGGGCCGCAGGAAGTTGCTGGGAGGTATGCGCAGATTGGCCAAGAGGGGCAGATTTACCCTTCAGGCCGGTTTGTGCGTGCGAAGCCAGTCTTTGAGTGCGTCGTTCATGCGCGTTTGCCAGCCCGGCCCGGCAGCGCGGAATGCGGCCAATACCTCATGATCGAAGCGGATGGCCACCTGCTCCTTGCTGCTGCCAGCAGGGCGGCCCCGCTTTTTCGCAGCGGCCATGCCAGCACGCATTTCCTCCTTAGTCAGCGGACGGTCATCATCATCTTTGCCATCCCAAACATAGTCAGCCCCTGCCGGGATAGCCTGCACGGCAGCTGCTACTTGCTTGCGCGTCATTTCATTCACTTTCAAGCCACTCATGGTAAACCTCCCGTTCTTCAGCACTGGCACGGCGAAAGCTGATGATGCGTGCAGCCCCATCACGCTCGGTATGCACCACCGTCAGTACGGCCAGTACATCCAGCACATAGGAAAACGACTGCACCCGCAATTCATCACCGCGCTGCACATCAACATCCAAGCGATGGACGCAATCAAGCACCCAGCGGGCATTGGCGAAGTCCAAGCCATGCTTGCGCCAGTTGCGTGCCCGCTTGGATTCGTCCCAGATTAATCGCGTTTCCATGCTTTTATTGTAGATGCGAAAATTATGCGCGACAAGGGGGGCGGAAAACGCTACCCCTTTCCGCCCCGGCGGGTTTTTTTTGTCCCCGGCTAGGGTTCGACCGCTGAAGCCTCGCTCGGCAGAGTGGGGGGATGAGCACTCTCAAACCTTTTTCTGGGGATCTGGACGAACCCACCAGTCCTGCAACTTCATCGGGACTGCAGCCATTCACCAGGACGCTTGACGGCGAGAAGCCCAAGCGCTCCCTCATTGACGCAATCAAGCCTGTAGATAAGGCCATAGCCTTCGGTGCGGGCGCCCTCCAAGGCGTGAAGATGATCTCCGATGCATTTGGCGCTGGAAGCGATGTGTCGCAGAAACTAGGCGCCGGCGTGCAGGCGCTACAGGATCGGGTGTCGGATGAGCGCAAGGCTGAACAGCAGCAGCGCGCCCAAATCATTAAGGCAGCTGAGGACTCTGGCAGTACCTGGGAAGAAGTAAAGGCGTATGCCGGCGGCTTTGCAGAGGCTCCGGTTGAGAGCACGCTGAATGCGGCAGGCACCATCTTGCCAACTGCAGCCGCTGCGTTTTTGACTAGAGGCAACAGCTTGGTAGCTCAACTTGGCGCGCATGCTCCCAAGGTGCTAGGCGCTCTACAAGGTGCTGGCGCTGTCAAGGGTGGCATCTACGATGCCGTAGAGCAGCAGCATAAAGAGGCTGGCTTAACACCAGAAGAGGCCGCTGCACGCGCAGAGCAGGCTCAAGCCTATTCTGGCGCTAACGCTGGCCATATTGCCTTGGGTGCTGGCCTTGGGCTGCTGGCTAGCAGCACGGGTGTTGAAGGCGCAGTGGGCCGCATGGCTGGCAAGGCCGCTGCTGCAGGCGCAGCCAAGAATGGTTTGCTCAAGCAGGCTGGCTTAGGGGTCGTTAAAGAGACACCAATGGAAATGGCCCAGGGCGGTCAAGAGCGTTTGGCGTCCAACGTGGCACTTCAAAGGGAGGACTTTGATGTGCCGACCTGGCAGGGTGTGGCCGGTCAGGCGGTGCAGGAAGGTTTGGCCAGCGCGCCCCTGGGTGGCGGCTTTGGCGTGGCTGAAGGCCTGAAAGCACGCAGGGAAGCTGCCCGCAAGCCCAGCGAGGATTTGGGCCTGAACCCTGACAGCGGCCCTATCTCCAAGGTGGCCGCTGCTGCTGTGGACGAAGGGCGGGCCGCTGCACCGATGCAGCCTGAGCAAGCCGCGCAGACCGAGGATGGCCTGAGCCTGGCACCAGAGGAGC
This sequence comes from Comamonas sp., assembly GCA_018384835.1. Classification (GTDB taxonomy): domain Bacteria; phylum Pseudomonadota; class Gammaproteobacteria; order Burkholderiales; family Burkholderiaceae_C; genus Comamonas. Next base: position 54 of record JAHAYB010000081.1, on the reverse strand, counting down.
AGGCGCAGCCCCAGGGCCCCACCATGGAAGAACGCTTGGCGGTGCTGCCAGAGC
>JAHAYB010000055.1 GCA_018384835.1 Comamonas sp. | reverse complement strand
GTGGTGGCCGCCTCTTTTATGGCAGAAGTGCCGCAGGAATGGCTGGCTCCAGCGGCCAAGGTGGTGGTGTTGCCCGATGCGCTGTTTGCCGACATCAGCAGCTTGGAGTCACCCGCCCGCATCGGCTATGTGCTGCCCTGGCAGGGCGCAGGGCAGGCTGGGCTGGCAGAGCAGTTGCAGCCGGGCTTGCCGACTCTGGTGCTCGATAGGGTGCAGGATGCGGGCAACGTTGGCTCTATGCTGCGCAGTGCCAGCGCTTTTGGCTTTGTGCAGGTGCTGGCGCTCAAAGGTACAGCGGCGCTGTGGAGCCAGAAAGTGCTGCGTGCCGGTATGGGGGCACATTTTGGTTTGGCGCTGGTGGAAGGCGCTCAGGCGGCGGATATTGCCCTGCTACAACTGCCGGTGCTGGCGACCAGCTCTCACCAGGGGGCGTTTATTCATCAAGCCCAACTGCCCTGGCCATGCGCTTGGGCGATGGGGCATGAAGGCCAGGGTGTAGGCGAGGAAGTGGCTGCTATGGCCAGCCAATGGCTGCGTATTGCCCAGCCCGGCGGGGAGGAGTCCCTGAACGTGGCTGCTGCTGCGGCTATCTGTCTGCACGCCAGTAGTTTGCAAGCCCTCAAAGATATGGGGTAATCCCTAGGTGCAAGCAATTTCTTCGCGCCAAGCGTAGATATAATGAGCGGCTTTCAGCGATCTTTATTTACGCCTAGCGTCGTTTTTTGGCTACTTCTGCTGCAAGCTGCCGCACAACCACTCTAGGTTGTCATTGCGGGCGCTGGGCGTAACCGACATCAATCCGGAGAAACCCAGTGCTTTTGTCTCTACAGGGAAGCAAGTTCCCCCCCGCCATTCTGGCGCTCGCAGACGGCACGGTCTTTATTGGCTCATCCATTGGTAGTGCAGGCAGCACCACCGGCGAGGCAGTGTTCAGCACCGCCTTGTGTGGCTACCAGGAAGCCTTGACCGACCCTAGCTACCGTCAGCATCTTCTTTGCTTTAGCTACCCCCACATCGGCAACTACGGCGTCAACGCCGAGGACATGGAGTCCGCCCAAATACAAGCGGCAGGCTTGGTCATTAAAGACTTGCCGTTGCTGGCCAGCAACTTCCGCTCTGAGCAAAGCTTGCAGCAGTTCCTGCAAGCGCAGGGCACTGTCGCCATTGCCGATATCGACACCCGCAAACTCACCCGCCTGCTGCGCGAAAAAGGGGCGCAAATGGGCGCTATCTTGGCGCTGCAAGCGGGTGAAGAAGCCACGCCTGAGCGCATTGCCCAGGCTGTGCAACTGGCTAGCCAGGCTCCCGCCATTGCCGGGCGCGACTTGGTGGCAGAAGTGAGCACCGATAAATCCTATGGCTGGACGCAAACCCCCTGGGTGCTGGGTCAAGGCTTTGGCGAGCAAACCGCCCCTACTTACCATGTGGCCGTGCTGGATTTGGGCGTAAAACGCAGCAGCCTGCGTGCCTTGGCTGGCCTGGGCTGCCGGGTAACAGTGCTGCCAGCCAGCACCCCAGCGCAAGAGATTTTGGCGCTGGCTCCCAACGGGGTGTACCTCTCTAGCGGCCCTGGCGATGCCGGTGCTTGCGGCTACGCCATTGCAACTACCAAAGCTCTGCTAGAGGCAAACATGCCCCTATTCGGTCAAGGCTTGGGGATGCAAGTGCTGGCCTTGGCTGCTGGTGGGCAACTGAAAAAGCTGCACCAAGGCCATTACGGCGTGAACCACCCGGTGAAAAGCCTGCGCACGGGGCGCACCGCCATTACTGCGCAAAACCACGGCTTTGCTGTGGATGAAGGCAGCCTGCCCGCCAACCTGCAAGTGAGCCACATCAGCCTATTTGATGGCAGTGTGCAAGGCGTGCAAGTGCTTGAGCGCCCCGCCTTTGGCCACCAAGGCTTTCCGGAAAACAACTACACCGCCAAGGTGCTTGAGCGCTTTGTGGCTGCTATGAGTGCTGCACAGTCTGCACAGGAGAAAAAATAATGCCTAAGCGCACAGACATAAAAAGCATTCTCATCATTGGCGCTGGCCCCATCATCATTGGCCAAGCCTGCGAGTTTGACTATTCCGGCGTACAAGCCTGCAAGGCGCTGCGTGAGGAGGGCTATAAAGTCATCCTCATCAACAGCAACCCCGCGACCATCATGACCGACCCGGCCACGGCGGACGTGACCTATATCGAGCCAATTACCTGGCAGACGGTGGAGCGCATCATTGCCAAAGAAAAGCCCGATGCCATTCTGCCCACTATGGGCGGCCAGACAGCGCTGAACTGCGCCCTGGATTTGTGGCACCACGGCGTGCTGGAAAAGTATGGCGTAGAGCTGATTGGTGCCAAGCCCGAGGCCATCGACAAAGCCGAAGACCGCCTCAAGTTCAAAGATGCCATGACCCAAATCGGGCTGGAATCTGCCCGCTCTGGCGTAGCGCACAGCATGGACGAGGCTTGGGAGCTGCAAAAAACCGTCGGCTTCCCCGCTGTGATTCGCCCCAGCTTTACCCTGGGCGGCACGGGCGGCGGCATAGCCTACAACGGCGAAGAGTTTGAAACCATCTGCAAGCGCGGCCTGGAAGCCTCGCCCACCAAAGAGCTGCTGATTGAAGAGTCGCAACTGGGCTGGAAAGAGTACGAGATGGAGGTCATCCGCGACCAGGTGGACAACTGCATGATTGTCTGCTCCATCGAAAACCTCGACCCCATGGGCGTACACACCGGCGATTCGATTACCGTCGCCCCCGCGCAGACCATGACCGACCGCGAATACCAAATCATGCGCGATGCCAGCTTGGCCGTGCTGCGTGAAATTGGTGTGAACTCGGGCGGCTCCAACGTGCAGTTTGCCGTCAACCCCAAGGATGGCCGCTTAATCGTTATCGAAATGAACCCACGTGTGAGCCGCTCCTCGGCGCTGGCTTCTAAGGCCACAGGTTTTCCGATTGCCAAAATCTCGGCCAAGCTGGCTGTGGGCTTTACGCTGGACGAGCTACGCCATGAAATCACTGGCGACGCGATTCCCGCTTTGTTTGAACCCAGCATTGACTACGTGGTCACCAAAATCCCACGCTTTGCCTTCGAGAAGTTCCCTGCCGCCAACGACCGCCTGACCACGCAAATGAAGTCGGTGGGCGAAGTCATGGCCATGGGGCGCACCTTCCAAGAATCCTTCCAGAAAGCCCTGCGCGGCCTGGAAGTAGGCGTGGACGGGATGAACGAAAAAACCCAGGACCGCGAGCTGCTGGAAAAAGAGCTGGGCGAGCCTGGCCCCGAGCGCGTTTGGTATCTGGGCGACGCTTTTGCCGCCGGCTGGAGCCTGGAAGAAGTGCAGTCCATCACCAAGATTGACCCCTGGTTCCTGGCGCAAATTGAAGAAATCGTCCAAATTGAGCTGGACTTGGACAAGCTGGCCGAAGAAAAAGCTGAAGCCGCCTTGGGCAGCCTGGATGCCGCCACCCTGCGTACTTTGAAGCGCAAGGGCTTCTCCGACCGCCGCTTGGCCAAGCTGCTGCACAGCGACGAAAAAGCTGTGCGCCAAGCCCGCCATAGCCTAGGGGTACGCCCTGTTTACAAGCGCGTGGATACCTGTGCGGGCGAATTTGCCACCACCAAGGCGTATATGTATTCCTCTTATGACGAGGAATGCGAAGCCCGCCCCACGGACAAGAAAAAAATCATGGTGCTGGGCGGTGGCCCCAACCGTATTGGCCAGGGCATCGAGTTTGACTACTGCTGCGTACATGCCGCCTTGGCCATGCGCGAAGATGGTTATGAAACCATCATGGTCAACTGCAACCCCGAAACGGTTTCTACCGACTACGACACCTCCGACCGCCTGTACTTTGAGCCGCTGACGCTGGAAGACGTGCTGGAAATTGTGGCGCTGGAAAAGCCCGAAGGCGTTATCGTGCAGTACGGCGGCCAAACCCCCTTGAAGCTGGCCTTGGGGCTGGAGAAAGAGGGCGTACCCATCATCGGCACCACACCCGACATGATTGACGCTGCCGAAGACCGCGAGCGCTTCCAACAGCTCTTGAATGATTTGAAGCTGCGCCAGCCGCCCAATGCCACCGCCCGTACCGAGCCAGAGGCGCTGGAAAAAGCCGCCAAGCTGGGCTACCCCTTGGTGGTGCGCCCCAGCTATGTGCTGGGTGGCCGCGCCATGGAAATCGTCCACGAGCAGCGCGACCTAGAGCGCTATATGCGCGAAGCGGTGAAGGTGAGCAACGACTCGCCCGTGCTGCTAGACCACTTCCTATCCAACGCCATTGAGTGCGATGTGGACTGCGTGCGTGATGCCGAAGGCGCTGTCTTTATTGGCGGCGTGATGGAGCATATTGAGCAAGCGGGCGTTCACTCCGGCGACTCGGCCTGTTCCCTGCCGCCCTACTACCTCAAGCCTGAGACAGTGGCTGAAATCAAGCGCCAAACTGCCGCCATGGCCGAGGGTTTGAGCGTAGTCGGCCTGATGAACGTGCAGTTCGCCATTCAGGAAACCGAGCAGGGCGATGTGATTTATGTGTTGGAGGTCAACCCCCGCGCCAGCCGCACCGTGCCCTTTGTCAGCAAAGCCACGGGCGTACAACTGGCCAAGGTGGCAGCGCGTTGCATGGCTGGGCAAACCCTGGCTAGCCAAGGCATTACCAAGGAAATCACTCCCCCCTACTTCAGCGTGAAAGAGGCGGTCTTCCCCTTTGTGAAGTTCCCCGGTGTGGATACCATCCTCGGCCCCGAGATGAAATCCACCGGCGAAGTCATGGGCGTAGGCAAAACCTTTGGCGAAGCCTTTGTGAAAAGCCAATTGGGCGCAGGTGTCAACCTGCCCACCGAAGGAAAAATCTTCCTGACCGTGAAAAACGCCGACAAGCCCCGCGCCATTGAAGTGGCCAAGGACTTGGCCGCCATGGGCTTTAGCTTGGTGGCGACCAAGGGCACGGCGGCTGCTTTGCAGGCCGCTGGCCTAGAAGTGCAGCCCGTCAATAAAGTGGTGGAAGGCCGCCCGCACATCGTGGACATGATTAAGAACGGCGAAATTGCCATGGTCATCCACACCGTGGAAGACCGGCGCAACGCCATTGCTGACTCCCGTGCCATCCGCACCAGCGCCTTGGCTGCTCGCGTCACTACCTTCACCACCTTGTTTGGCGCTGAGGCCGCAGTGGATGGCATGAAAGCCATGCGCTCTGGCCCGCTGGAGGTGTACTCCGTACAGGAGCTGCTGGCACAGCTGGCTGATTAAGAAGCCTCCCCGCTACCTTGGCCAAGAGGTAAACGGGGCGTAAACAAGGGCTAAAGGGGCTGGCAAACCGCGCCAAACGCGGCATAATTCGCCCCTGACCTAGATGACACCGCCGCGCGACTGTTTGCGCGGCGGTTTACTTTTTTGGGCTACCGCCCAGTGGTGTGTATTTGTGCCACCCCAGTTGCTGCTGGCAACGGGCAGCACAGCCATAGATGGAGAAACGAAACATGGCAACCATTCCAATTACCAAACGTGGGGCAGAGAAACTCAAAGCCGAGCTGCACCAGCTCAAGACGGTGGAGCGCCCCGCTGTGATTGCCGCCATTGCCGAGGCACGTGCCCAAGGCGACCTGAGCGAAAACGCTGAATACGAGGCCGCCAAAGACCGCAAGGGCTTTATCGAAGGCCGCATCATGGAAGTGGAGGGCAAGCTCTCCGCCGCCCAGGTGATTGACCCCAGCAGCCTGGATGCTGGTGGGCGCGTGGTGTTTGGTGCCACCGTTGATTTGGAAGATGAAGACACCGGCGCTGCCGTCACCTACCAAATCGTGGGCGAGGACGAGGCCGACTTAAAGCTGGGCCTGATTAACGTCTCCAGCCCCATCGCCCGCGCCCTGATTGGCAAGGAAGAGGGCGATGTCGCCGTGGTGATGGCCCCTGGTGGGGAGCGCAGCTATGAAGTGGTGGCAGTAAGGTACGTCTAGCCGCTCTAGTCGCAACGGTCTTCCCACACTGAGAGCCAAAAAAAGCCCGCTGCATCAACAGCGGGCTTTGGATTTAGAACGTGTGTACTGTTAGTACGCCAGTACCGTTAGCGAATCAGGGGCACACCAGTTTTGCCTTGAATTTCTTCAAATGTCACTTCGGGAGCCAGCTCTACCAGCTTCAAGCCTTCGGGGGTGACATCCATCACGCCCAGGTCGGTAATGATGCGGTCCACCACGCTCACACCGGTCAGGGGCAAGGTGCATTCAGGGATGATTTTTAGGTCGGTTGTGCCGTCACGCTTGCGGGCGACGTGCTCCATCAGCACGATAACGCGCTTGACACCGGCCACCAAATCCATCGCCCCGCCCATGCCTTTGACCATCTTGCCGGGAATCATCCAG
>JAHAYB010000033.1 GCA_018384835.1 Comamonas sp. | reverse complement strand
ACCCATAACCATGATGGGGTGGCGAAACACCACCTCACAGAATTTAGGCGTGACAAAACCCCGCTTATCGGTGGGGGCTGATACCGCTGAATCAAAGGTGTTTTGAAGCACCATGCTGTTAAGCACGGGGCGAATCATAGCGGGTTTTGGGGCGCTGGTGGGCAAGATGGCGGCGCTGGTTTTCCCTGCCAAGATGGCGTAGGCCAGCAGCAGCGCAAGCAGCACCATGCTTGCCTGGTCAATGGACGGTAGCTTGCGGATTAGGCGGCTTAGGCGTTTGAGCATGGCAGCCCTCCCATTCTTGCAATGCTGGCATGGCCTGCTTCTGTCAAGATGTATTTGCCTGCCTGCGCCTTCTCACCAAACGCATTCACCACGGGAAAGCGCACAGTAAGAATGGCATCTTCACCCAGCTTGTGGCGCAATTTCTGGATTACGTCGGGGCTGTTGTTGGCGGCAAGGTATGCGTCCAAATCAAGGCGGTTTACCTCTGGGTACTGCTGCAATCGCTGGAGTGCTCTTAGCTCGCGGGCGGTGAACCTGATGGGCTTTGCCGGGGTGGCGCTGGTAGAATCGGCAATTGGTTTTATAGGTTGAAAAGCGCTCTCGTTGGTCTTGCGGCTGGCGGGGGCGTTTTGTTTTTGGGTCATCGTGCCTGCCTCTTATTGCGCCTGGGGCATTTGCTGGGCCAGCCATACGCGGATGTCGCCCACGCGCCAGGCGGTGATTTTGTCGCTGATTTTGATGGGAGCGGGGAATTGGCCGCTCTTAATCCACCTCCAAATTGACGATGCGCTTGCAGGCACGATGCCGGGCTTGCCTTTGCCGCTGGCGAAGTCGGCCAGGCGCAGCATGGCGCTGTCAGGCAGTTGGTCGAAGTGGGTTGTTTGGTTCAAAGGTTCATCCTTTCATTGATTGATGGCGCTGGGTTGCGCCGGGTTTCAATGGGATGAACTTTGGTCGCCGGTAATAGGCCGGTAATAGCCGCGCTGCTGTGTGGGGCGGGCTGCCCCTCTGTAGGTCTGTCTGCTGGGCTGGGTGTTTTGGTAATAAGGCTGGTAATAAGCCTGTGTTACCGCTTGCGCTTTGTCTGGCTGAACACGTTGTTTACAGGGGCTGGCCGCCGCCGCTCTTCCACCATCTTTTCCAGTGCCTTCTTGATGTTTGGAAGGCTAAACCCTGCCTTGCCCTTGTTGCGGTCGGCTATGGCGTTGGCTGTGCGCCATAGTGCTCCATGCGGCTCTCTGCTCTCTGCCGCTTCAAACTCCACCCACCATAGGGTGTGGCGCTGGCGTAGCTCTTCTTTGCTTGTGCGCTTACGTGCTGGTGGCGCAGGCTGCTGGCTGGTCTGCACAGGTTCGGCTGATGCGCTAAACCCTTCTAGCGCGACTGACTCCCAGTCATATCCAGGCCACGGCAAAGGGTTGTAGTCCAGTGTGTAGTTCGATGGGTTAAAGGTGGTTGGATTGAAGCGTGCTCGCTTGCTTTTTGAGCCATATTCTTTGTTGTGCGCGGCTTCAAACTCGTCACGCCAAACAAACGCACTTGCAGGCAGTAGTAAAAGTGATTCTTGTCGCCATTGCTGGTAGCCTGTTTCGTGAGTAATTTGAGCAGCCTCAATACGCTCGCTACAGGCGGTCAAGCTGCGCAGCACAATGCTTTCCCAGTAGCGGGGGGCAATTTCGGTATAAGAGCCATCAGCATGGAGCGCGTAAGACTTCAAGCCTTCAAAGCCTTCTAGGAAGTCATCACCTGAAAATATTTGGGCGCAGCGGTCAGGGGAAAGACATTTCCAATCCGTCAGCAGTGCAATGGCTCGAACCGGAATGGCCTCCCGTCCGTCAATGGTGACAATTAAGTGCATTACATCCTCCCGAATGCTGCTCCCGTTGAAGATGCCCCAGCAGGCCAGCGGGAGGACTGGCTTTTCAGCAGGATTGCAGCCCTGCCTAGCTGGGGTAAAACCAATCAGGCGTGACCCCTAACCCATTTGAGCAGCACGTCATTGGCGCGTGTTTGCCAGCCTGCCCCGGTAGCGCGAAAGTAGTCCAGCACTTCGGTATCCAGGCGCAGGGTTACTTGTGCTTTCTTGCCGCTGCCTACCGGGCGGCCACGACGCACCAAGGGCGCGACTTGCCTCCACTGGGCATCGGTGAGTGGCTGGGCATCAGGGTCAGCCATTGCGGCGGCGGTGATGGCTGCATCTTCTTGTGCGGTGGGTAGCAGGGTGTCGGGTTTAAGTTTGGGCATAGCGTTGCACCTCTCGGCTGTTGGCCTTGCGCAGGCTGATGATGCGGCGCTCGGTCGGTTGGTCGGCGGGGCGGTCGGTGAACACCAGTGCCATGATGCGCAAGCCTATGTAACCCAGAGCCACCATGCGGGCCTCTCCGTAGTCTTTGCGGGTGTCCGGCCAGACAATGGCGCTTTCCCATTCAAAGCCAGCAGCTTCGGCCAATGAAATGCCGTGCTTGGCTAGGTTGGCAGCATCTTTGGCGCTGTCATAGGTGATGTTCATGGCTTTATTGTAGTTATGTTTATGTTTGATTGGCTGGGGTGTCAGTTCAATTGATACCCTTGGCCGCGCTGCCCTGTCTTTTCAGGCCAGTGGTGCGCAGGCAGTACGCAAGTCGGTACGCACAGAAAAGCTGCTTTTGAGTGGTGGCGCAGCCTGTCGGCTCAGGCGGTGTAGCTATTCACAAAACTTCATATCCACCGTGCAATGTGCGGGCGGGTGGTGGTTACGGTTACGGGGTGGTTACGCCTTTAGCCGTGCTGGTATCCGGCCAGGTATCCAAGTCGGTATCCACGGAAAGCGTTGTCGCGCACGGCTTAGGTTGCGCTGACGGTCGCATCAGGCGCTGCGCTTGAAGGGCAGCACTTCCGCGCCTTGCCGTAACTGGTCTAGGTAGTCTGCCCATAGGCGCATCATGCGCTTGCGCTGCTCCATGTATTCGGCCCGGTCATAGGCCATACCAAGCACCCCGCTTTTGCCGTGGGCTAGCTGGGCTTCGATTGCGTCCTGGTGAATGTCGGGCATGCGCTCGGCAATCAAGGTACGCGCCATTGCCCGAAAGCCGTGGGCGGTCATTTCTTCACCCGTGTAACCCATGCGGCGTAGGGCAGCGCCTACGGTGTTTTCGCTCATGGGGCGCTTGCTGCTGCGTACGCTGGGGAAAACGTATTGGCCGTGGCCTGTCAGGGGGCGAATGCTTTCCAGCGCTGCCAAGGCTTGCGGGGCCAGGGGGACTAGATGCGGCCTGCCGTTGGTCTTGCCCTCGATACGGCGCTTCATGGCTTCGGCGGGGATGGTCAGCATGGCTTTGTCGGTATCAATCCATACCCACTGCATGGCGCGTATGTTGCCGGGGCGCTGAAAGAGTAGGGCCGAAAGTTGTAGAGCAGCACGGGTTAGGGAGCTGCCGTCATAGCCTTCAATGGTTCGCATCAGGGCGGCTACTTGGGCAGGCTCCAGCAGGGCGGCCATGTGGCGGGTGGTGTGGGGTCTGAGTGCGCCTTTCAGGTCGGGCACGGGGTCGCGCTCACAGCGGCCTGTCTGGATACCGTAGCGGAAAACCTGCCCCGCCTGCTGGCGTAGGGTGTGGGCGGTGTCGCGTACCCCTCTGGCCTCTACAGTCTTGAGTGCATCCAAAAGCACAGGGGCGGTAATGTCTGCCAGGGGCAAGCGGCCAATCTGGGGGAATAGGTTGTTTTCCATCATGGCCAGCCATTTATGGGCATAGCTACTGCTCCAGCTTTGGGCCTGCACTTGGTGGAACTCGCGGGCGGTAGCTTCAAAGGTATTGGCGGCTGCTGTCTTGGCGGCGGCTTTGTCAATGCGCTTTTGCATGGCGGGGTCGATGCCCTGGGCTAACAGGGCGCGGGCGGCATCTCTGGCTTTGCGGGCAGCGCTCAGGCTGATGGCTGGATACACGCCTAGGGCTAGCGTGTTGCGCTTGCCGCTGGGTCTGGTGTAGTCCATGCGCCAATACTTGCCAGCAGGTTTAACCAGCAGGAAAAGCCCCAGCGCATCGGCCAGCTTGTAGCCCGTGGGTTTAGCCAGGTCTGGCTTTGCATTCTTTGCAGCGGTGTCTGTCAGTGCCATGTCTGCCTCTTGGTAACGGTACTTTTTTGGACGGTATTTCAAAGTACCGTTAGAAGTACCGTAAATTTTGCGGGATGTAGTGGCGCATTATGAGACAAGGCGAGACAACAAAAAACCCGCTTACCTGGGGAAGTAGCGGGTTTTGAGGCTTCATGACATTGCATGAAACAGTGATTTGGTGGCCTGGGACGGGATCGAACCGCCGACACGCGGATTTTCAATCCGCTGCTCTACCAACTGAGCTACCGGGCCATACATGCGGTGTGCTGCATGTGTGAAGCAGCGATTATAAGCACAAATTTCAGGTGTTTGGGCGAAACAAGGTATTTGCTTAGTTTTTGCGGTTGCGTCCCAGGTCAACGCCGAGCTGGCGCAGCTTGCGGTAGAGGTGGGTGCGCTCTAAGCCAGTTTTTTCAGCGACACGGGTCATAGAGCCGCTTTCACGCGCTAGGTGGAACTCAAAATACGCTTTCTCAAAGTTGTCGCGGGCTTGGCGCAGGGGCTGGTCAAGGTTAAAGCCTTGCTCTGGGGAGAGCGCGGCCGCTGGCTCGTGGGGCGTTTGCCCCGCTACTCTGAGAGGGTAGGGGCTGCCGGGGTCGTTGGAGGGAAGGCCAGGCTCTTGGCCGTTTTGCGCCAGGCTTTGTTGTAGCAGCATGGCTTTGCGTTTGTTGATACCTTGCTCGACCTCTTTGAGCAGCCGCTGCAAGGTGATGGGCTTTTCCAGAAAAGACATGGCTCCGATGCGCGTGGCCTCTACCGCTGTTTCTATGGTGGCGTGGCCGCTCATCATGATGACGGGCATGGTCAGTTGCCCGCCGCTTGCCCACTCTCTGAGCAGGGTAACGCCGTCGGTATCGGGCATCCAGATGTCTAACAGCACCAGGTCGTAGCTGTTGGCCAAGCGGGCATTGCGGGCTTGGGTGGCGTTTTCTGCCAAGTCCACGTGGTGCCCTTCGTCGCTGAGAATTTCGGATAACAAGTCTCGGATGCCAAGCTCGTCATCAACTACCAATATGTTTGCCATGGGGGTGTAGTGTACGGGTTGTGCTGGGGGCACTCATAGGGGCGAATGATAGCGACACTTGTGCGCCTAAAACAGCCGGGTGGCTGTGCTCGCCGTGGCTGTGCTCTAGGCGGTTGCTTAGGTCGATATGGGCGTTGTGCTCGTCGGCAATTTTTTTCACGACGGCCAGCCCCAGGCCAGTGCCCTTGGCTTTGGTGGTGATGTATGGCTCAAAGGCGCGTTGCAAGATAGCGGGGGGAAAGCCTGCGCCGCTGTCACTCACGCTTAGGCGCACTTTGCCCGCTTGCGCTAGCCATTGGGTGCTGATGAGTACGGGGGCGCTGGCCTGCTCGGTGGGGTTTTCCTGACTGCGCTGTTCGCTGGCATCTTGGGCGTTTTGTACGAGGTTGTGGATAACTTGGCGCAGTTGCTCACCATCACCGGCAATGGGGGGGATGGTGGGGTCTAACTGGGCTTGCACGGCAACGCCGGGGGCATCTGCCGGGTAGAGCTGCAAGATGTCTTGCACCAAGGCGTTCAAATCCAGCGGGCGCAGCACGGCAGAGGGCAGGCGGGCGTAGTCGCGAAACTCGTTGACCAGGCGCAGCATGGCGGCTACTTGGTCGGTAATGGTTTTGACGGAGCGTTGCAGCAGCGCCTGTTCAGTGGGCGGCAGTTTGTCACTGAGTTTGAGTTCCAGCCGCTGGGCAGACAGTTGGATGGGGGTAAGCGGGTTTTTGATTTCATGCGCCACGCGCCGCGCCACTTCTGCCCAGGCTTGGGAGCGTTGGGCGGAGACGATTTCAGAAATATCGTCAAACACCAGCAGGCGCTGCTCTTGCGGCAGCAGTGCGCCGCGTATGACCAGGGTGGTTTTGTCGGTGGGCACGGCGGCGCTGGGGTCGGCGCTATCGGCTTGCTGGGGGTCGGCGGCCAGCTCTAGCACTTGTTGCCAGCGTTGGGCGGCGGTACGGGCGGCAGCGCCCTCGGTGGGCTGGGGGCTGGCTAGCAGGGCAAATTGTTCTTGCGCCACCTGCGCCAGGCTGGCTAGGCGGGGCAGGGCTGCCAGGGCGTGGCCTTGGTGTTGCTCCAGCGGCAGGCGCAGGATGTGGCTGGCACCGGGGTTGGCTATCAGGATATGGCCGTTGCTGTCCAGTACCAGCACGCCAGCGGTGAGGTTGTCCAGAATAGTTTGCAAATGGGTGCGGGCGGCTTGGGTTTGCTGCACGCTTAAATCGACGGCGGTACGCGCTTCTAGCAGTTGCTCGGTCATCAGGGCGAAGGAGCGGGTCAGGCCACCCAGCTCATCGCGTGCGGGGGAGACGGCTTTGGGGCGCAGGTCGCCACGCGCCACATCGCGCACGCCTTGCGCCAGCAGCAGCAGGGGGCGTGCCAGTTGCTGCCCCAGCAACACGGCCAGCAGCACCGCGCCAAACACCGCCAGAAACAGGCTCAGGGTCAGCGTGCCGATATACATGCGCCGCAGCCCTTGGCGGGCAAGGGCGCGTTCTTGGTATTCGCGGTGGGCTTGCTGCACGGACAGGGCGTTGCTGACCACGCCGCTAGGCAGGGGCAGGCTGGCTTGCACAAAGCGCGAGGGGTCGCGCAAATCCACATCCAAGCGGGGGCTGGCCGCTGGCACAACGGTAAAGACGCGCACCCGCACGGCGGCCAGTTGCTCAGGCGTGGGCGGGTGGGCGCTGTCCCAGTCGTCCAAGCCCTCAATGCTGGTGATGGGGTGTGGGCTGCTGCGCAGTTGGCGCAGCAAGCTGGCGCTGGGGCGCTCGGTGGGAGCCAGCTCTAGCAAGGAGGGGCTGGCGCTGGCAATGACGGAGCCGCTGCTGCTCCACAGCACCATGTCGCTGGCACCGAGTTGTTCGCGCATACGCTCTAGCACCAGGGGGGCGGTTGCGTCGGGGGTATCGGCCAGCGCCAGGCTGGCGTGGCGGGTGTTGTTGCCCATATCGCTGGCCAGGGCTTCCAGGGTGACGCTGGCCAGGGTGACACCGGCGTTCAGCGCCCCTTCCACCTTCACGTCAAACCAGCTTTCAATGGAGCGCGATACAAACTGGTAAGAGACGGCGTAAATCAACAACCCCGGCAGCAGCCCCACCAAGCCAAAAATAGCCGCCAGCTTGAGCAGTAGCCGACTGCCAAACCTGCCCTGGCGCAAGCGCAGCAGCAAGCGGGTAGCCATCCACAGCAGCACCAGCAGCAAAAATCCGGCCACGACGGTATTCAGCCCCAGCAGCCAGGCGTAATGCTGCTCGTACAAGCGGCGGTTGTTGGTCGCCAGGGTGAGCAGGAAGAGCAGCACCAGCCCCAGCGCCGTCATTACTGCCAAGCCCACGCCCCACAGCCATTGGCGCTGGCGGCGTTGGCGTTTATCGGGGGTGGGTGGGGGGCTGGCGGACGTGTTCACAGCAGTTGTTCGAACGTGTTTACGATTTCATCGCGAAGGTGGGCAGGATGCGGATCGGGATGCGCTGCAAGGCGCAAACCACAGTGATAGCCACTGCTATCACGAGGATTTGCAACGCCGCAGAGCGCCCGAGGCCGCATCTGCGCACCCGCGAGGGAATCGTGAACACGTTCTAAGTCAATAGGGTGTTCAAACTGCCCCAGCCGCCCCCAGTCGCTGCGCCCCAGCGTGCCCACTGTGCCCAGTTGCAGGGCGCGGGGGAGTTGGCCGCTATCAATGCCAAAGCGCAGTTGCAGCCATGCTTGGCCGCTGCTGGGCAGCTCGCTAGCGCTGCCGATGCGCCAGCGCACTAGGCGTTGTAGGGCGGCCAGGGCTTCGTCTAGGCTGTGGTAGCTGTGGCCGGGGCTGGCATTTAAGCCCAGGCCATCAAACGCTTGGCTGCCGCTGTGCAAGCGCCAGCGGCGGGTCAGGGCTTGGTAGCTCAGGCGCAGATGGCGGCGGCTGTGCAGCAGCACCTCATCGCGCCAATACCAGCGTTTGCTGCGCAGTTCGGCCTGAATCACGAAGTGAATGGGAATGCCGTGCAGCAGCGCCTGCTCCACCGGCGCGGGGAGCTGCCATTGCCACTGTGCGCTTAAAAACAGGTCCTGCCCGCTGCGCTCTAGCAAGATGCCATCGGGCAGCACCAGGGTGATGCTGCTGTCTTGCGCCCAAGCGGGCGGGGCGCTGGCTGCGAGGGCGGCTGCGCCCACGGCTACCGCTGCCCCCAGCAGCCAGGCGCGGCGGCTGTAGCGGGGGCAAGCTGCAAGAGGTGCAAAAGCTGGTGCAAGCGCTGGAGCAGGGGCGGGAAGGAGGGCAGGCTCAGGCGGCTTTTTGGAGCAGGGCGTAGAAGAATCCATCATGGTCACCGGCCTGATTGTCGGGCACGGGCTGGGTGCTGGGCAGCAAATGCCCCGGTGAGGCCAGCCATTGTGCCTCTGGGTGGCGCTGCGCAAAGGCTTGGATTTGCCATTGCCCCTCTTCCTTAAAGAAGGAGCAGGTGCAGTACAGCAAGCGTCCGCCGGGGCGCAGCAGTGGCCACAGTTGTTCAAGCAGTTGCTGTTGCAAAGCCGCCAGTTGCGCAATATCGCTAGCACGGCGCAGCCAGCGCACGTCCGGGTGGCGGCGCACGATGCCCGAGGCCGAGCACGGCGCATCCAGCAAGATGGCATCCAGCGGCTGGCCTTGGTTGGCCGCTTGCCACCACTGCGGGGGCTGGGCTGCATCGGCCACTAGCACTTGGGCTTGTGCCTCCAGCCCCAGGCGCTGCAAGTTGTCGTGAATACGCTGGCTGCGCTGGGCATCGACTTCTAGCGCATAAACGCGGGCTTGGGTCTGCCCGGCTTGCTCTAGCAGCTCTAGCAAATGGGCGGTTTTGCCGCCGGGGGCAGCGCAGGCATCCAGGATGTGCAGGGGGAGGGGCTGTAAACCATCGAGCAGCAAGGGCGCGGCCAGTTGCGCCGCGCCGTCTTGCACCGAGCACCAGCCTTCTGCAAAGCCGGGCAATTGCTGCACGGGCAGGGCTTGCTCTAGCTGCACGCCTTGCTGGCCAAAGGCTTGGGCGCTATGGCCCTGGGCGGCCAGGGCGGCGCAGTAGCGGCTTGGGTCGGTATGGCGCGGGTGCAGGCGCAAGCTCAAGGGGGCGGGGCGGTTGCTGGCCTCAAGAATGGCTTGCCAGTTTTGCGGGTATTGCTGGCGCAGCTTGTCTATCCACCATTGGGGGTGGTTGTAGCGGGCGCTGTCTTGCTGGTTGACTTGGGCGAGCAGCGCCTCATGCTCACGCAGCAGGCGGCGTAGGTTGGCGTTGATGAAACCGGCCTGTCGCGCCATGCCGCCACGGCGGGCGGCCTCTACCGCCTGGTTGACCAGGGTGAAGGCGGGGTAGGGCGGGTTCTGCGTATCAACCAATAAAGCCAGGGCGCAGCACAGCAGGGCATCCACCTTGGGCGCGGGTGGGCGGGCGACTAGCAGCGCTCGCAGCGCCTGCGCCTGCCCCAGGTGGCGCAAGGTATGAAATAGCAGAGCCTGCACACCAGGGCGCAAGCTGGCGTTTTGGGCGGCCAGTACGGCGGTGGCCGATTGGCCTTGGCGCACGCTGTGCAGCGCCTGAGCGGTGGCTAAAAGCTGTTGGTGCAGGGCGGGGCCATGGGTGATAGTGGCTGCGGTGGTGGCAGCGGCAGCGGTGGGCGTGGTGTTCGGTAAGGGGGGCAAGGTGTTGGCAATCACGGTGTGGGTGGGGGCAATTAGGGGGTAGGCGGGGCGGCCAGCGCTGCGGTACCGGGCGCTGGCAGCAGCAGCGGTGCAGGCGCAGGTTGTGGATGGGCGGGAATGGCGCTTAACACCTGGCCGCTGCGCATTCGCAGTGCCCGCGCTAGCCAAGCGGCGGGGCGCTGGCCGATGGCGTGGTTGTAATCCTCCACCGCTTGGTTAAAGAGCGCGATGCGGTCTAGCAAGACGGTGTGCATGTGGTACCAAGTGTGTGCCAAGGGCGCAATGGCAGCGGGCAAGGCGGTGACAACAGGCGCAGCGGACGTAGCAGACGCAATAGGCTCAACAGGCTCAATAGCTTCAATAGGCGCTGGCGTAGTGGTTTCAGTTACGGCTTCGGTAGCTGCTTCGGTAGCGGCTTTATTAGCGGCCTCGGTGAGCGGCTCGGCGCTGTGCGTGAGGTGGTGCAGATAGCCATGCCAAGCCAGGTGCAGGGCGTGCCAAGCGTGGTCAAGCTCGGTAGCGACCTCGGGGCGCAGGGGGTGGCGCTGCATTTGGGCGCTGGCCTGGCCAAGGGCGCTGGCGCAGGGCACTAACGCCTGCAAGGCAGCGCGGGCTTGGGGCGCAATGCCGCTGCTGTGCTGCTGCGCTTGGGTTGCCAGGACTTGCGCTTGCGCCAACTGCTCGGCCAGCGGCGTAAAAGTACGCTGGCAATCGCGGCGCAAGCGCTGTAAGCGCCGGCGAGCGCCCACCAGCCAAAACAGCACCACCACCAGCAGCAGGAAGGCGCTCCAATGGCTGGTGGCCAAAGAGGCCGCTGCAACAGGGACGGCATCCAGGGCAGCATCCGGGGCGGTGGCTTGATTCACAGCATCTTTCCTTGGGGGGGAGGGAGGGGGGAAGGGATGAAAAACCGGTGGCGGGTTGGCCGCACTTTGCGCTACAGCACGAAGCTATCAGGCGCGGGGGCGTGCGCAGAGCATAACTGCCTCTATTATGCGTACACACCGTGCGCCCAGTAGCAGGCAATGATGGCCTAGGCGATGAGCGTGAGCGGGCGGCAATGCGTTTTCTTTTCTTTCCAAGGCAGGACACACACCTATGACTGCGGCTGTCATCTCCCAAACCGCTTTGCAACAAACCCAGTCGCGCTTGCTGGCGCGGGTGGAGCAGGCTTTTTTGCATCCCGCGCACACCGTGGCGGCTAGCGCTTCCATCGTGCAAGTGGCGCAGGTGTTTCGTGAGCAGCGCTGCACCAGCGTGCTGGTGGAAGGCATGGGTGGGCAGACGGGCTTGGCCGGGCTGGGTATTTTTACAGCCACCTCTTTGCACCACGCTATTTTGGATGGCCGCCCGCTTGATGCCCTGCCGGTGGGCGACTTGGCGCGTCACCCGGTCATTACCGTGGCCGCAGGCTCTAGCATGGGTGATGCCATGGTTTTGCTGCTGCGCCGACGCATTCACCACTTGCTGGTGGTCGATGAGCAGCAACACCAGGTGCTGGGTCTGCTGCGAGCATTGGATGTGTTTGGCTTTTTATCCAACCAGTCGCACCTGGTGGCCGTTCACCTAGACCAAGCCAGTGATTTAGAAGGGCTAGCGCAAGCAGCAGGGCGCATGACAGAGCTGGTAGCCGCCCTACACCAAGGCGGAATGCGTATGGACTGGATGTGCCGCCTGGTGCAGCAGCTCAACGCCCGCCTGTTTGAACGTGCTTGGCAGATGATTGCCCCGCCGGACTTGGTGGCCAATAGCTGCCTATTTGTGATGGGCAGCGAGGGGCGCGGCGAGCAGCTCTTAAAAACCGACCAAGACAACGGCCTGCTGCTGCGCGACGGCTATACCCCACCAGAAAACCTAGCGCAGATTTGCCAGGAATTTTCGGATGCCCTGGCTCGCTTTGGCTACCCGCCTTGCCCTGGGAACATCATGCTCAACAACCCGGCCTGGCGTGGCACGGTGCAGCATTTTGGCCAGCAAGTGCGCCAGTGGCTGCTGATGCCGCAAAGCGACAGCCTGATGCACCTGGCCATCTTCCTCGATGCCCACGCCGTTGCCGGAGATGGCCAATTGCTGGCCGAGGTGCAGCAAAGCCTGCTGGCCTTGCGCGTTAGCAGCGATGTGCAAATCGCCCGCTTTGCCGCTGTGGCTCCCGCCTTTATCCCGCATACCTCTTGGTGGCAGCGCTTGCTAGGCCGGGGCATGGGGGCGGGCTTGAGTGTGAAGAAGGCGGGCATCTTCCCCATCGTGCATGGGGTGCGCAGCCTGGCCTTGGCCCAAGGCATTAGCGCCACCAACACAGCAGAGCGGCTGGCCGCCCTGCAAGCCGCCCAGGTGCTGGATGCGCCCATGGCGCAAGCCCTGCAAGAAGGCTTGCATTACCTGCTAGAGCTGCGCCTGCAAGCCGGGCTGGATGAGCTGGCCCAGGGCAAACCCGTGAGCGGAGCGGTGCAGGTAGAAGCCCTTAGCCGCCTAGAGCGCCACAGACTACAAGCCGCGCTAGAGCTGGTGCAGCGCTTTATGCAGCTACTGCGCCAGCGCCTGCGCCTAGACATGGTTTGATGCTGGATAGGGTGAACACGCGCTTAGGGCTTAGGGGGAAGGGGGCGCTGTTTGCCGTATGTGCTGCAACTGCTGGGCGCGAGCCAATTGGCGCTCAACCGCCTTGGGGTGCATGGCGTACATGCGGGCAAAGGCGGCGACGCTCTTGACACCACTGGCGGCAAACGCTTGCTGCACCGCTTCGGCGCGGGCATCTTGGGCGGCCACCTCGGCCAGGGCGGCTTGGGTTTTGGCGGCATCCTCGGGGCTTTGGCCTTGCAGACGCGCTAGAAACTGCTCTGCCGACAAGCCACTATCGACAAACACCTGCCCAATGCGTCGCTGCAAACGTGCTTGCATTTGCTCTGGCGTTTCTTGCGGGCGCGGGCGGCGGCGGGCAAATACGGTTAGCAAGGCGTGCAGCCTGTGCTCGGGGGTGGTGGCCTCGGCCACTTGGCCGGATAAATCCAGGCGCGGCGCACCACTGGCCACCGCCTGCAAATAGCGCAGTGAGCGGGTGTGAATGGCCAGCGCTTGCTTGAGCGTGGCTTTGCTCAAGCCCTCTGGCTGCTCAGGCTCTAGCACGGCGAATAGGTCTTGGAAGATGCCGCGTTTGAGCGGCTGGGGCGTATCGCCAAACAACGCCGGGTAGCGCTGCTTGAGCAGTTCCAGCACAGGATGGGGCGTGCGCGTGGCGGGTGTAGCCGCTGTTGCCGGTGTAGCCGCTGCGGTAGGTGCGGCAGGCTTGCCAGGGCTGGGAGTGGTAGGGGTGGTGGTATCAGTCATGGGCGCTCACATGGGGCCGAAGGGGAGAAAACCAAGGCGGCCTTGATGCCATCACCAAGGCCGCTAAACTGGTCGGTTTTTCTATTTTAGAGGTGCATCCCTCCCGCTTGCCGGGGCAAGGGTGTGCTGATGCTGTTTATGCACGCTACGTTTGGCTGGTTCGATGCCCTTATCCTGGGGCTGGTTCAGGGGTTGACTGAGTTTTTGCCCATTTCCTCTAGCGCCCACTTGCGCATTTTGGGGCCTTTGTTGCCTGGGGGCGCAGACCCAGGGGCGGCGTTTACCGCCATCACGCAACTGGGTACAGAGCTGGCCGTGCTGATTTACTTTCGCCACGATGTGCTGCGTATGCTCCAGGCTTGGTGGCGCAGCCTGCCGGTAGTGGGGCAGCGCCAAGCAGGGCAGGCGTTGCCGGTGGATGCGCGGGTTGCTTGGCTAGTGGTGCTGGGCACAATTCCCATTAGCGTGCTGGGGCTGCTGCTGCGCGATGTGATTGAGACCAGCTTTCGCACCCTAGCGCTGACGGCCACCATGCTGATTGTGTTTGCCTTGATTTTGGCCTGGGCTGAGCGCACAGGCCGCCAAGAGCGCCGTATCGCTGAATTAACGGTCAAGGACGGCATCTTGCTAGGCTTTGCCCAGGCCATGGCCTTGATACCGGGCGTATCGCGCTCAGGCGGCACGATTACCGTGGGCTTGCTGCTGGGGCTAACGCGAGAGGCGGCAGCACGTTTTTCCTTTTTGCTGGCGATTCCGGCGGTGCTGCTATCGGGCTTTTACATGCTGCTGTTTAAGCGCGAACCCATGACGGGCGAGCAGTGGGCAATGACGCTGGCCGCCACCGCCGTCGCCTTTGTAGTGGGCTACGCGGTGATTGTGTGGTTTATGCGCCTGATATCGACCAAAGGTTTTGGCTTTTTTGTGGTGTACCGCATTGCCTTGGGGCTGCTGATTTTTCTGGGCATCTATGCAGGCTGGATGCACTAGGCGCTTGCAGCCCAAGCCCCAACGCTAAAATCAGCATTTACCCCTACGCCTGCTAACGCACTGTTTTTCTATTGTTTTTTTATTCAACCGGAGCCAACTATGCCCCTGATTTCTATGCGCGAAATGCTCGACCACGCGGCCGAGAACAACTACGGCATTCCCGCCTTTAACGTCAACAACCTGGAGCAGGTGCAAGCCGTGATGGCCGCCGCTGACGAGGTGGGCGCACCCGTCATCCTGCAAGCCAGCGCTGGTGCGCGTAAATACGCGGGCGAATCTTTTATCAAGCACTTGATTCAAGCCGCAACAGAAGCCTACCCCCACATCCCCCTGGTCATGCACCAGGACCACGGCACCAGCCCTGAAATCTGCCGTGGCGCACTCGACCTGGGCTTTGGCTCAGTGATGATGGACGGCTCTTTGCTGGCTGACGGCAAAACCCCCTCCGAGTTTGACTACAACGTGCGCGTGACCCAGGAAGTGGTTGCCATGGCGCACAAAATTGGCGCAACCGTCGAGGGTGAACTGGGCTGCCTGGGCAACCTGGAAACCGGCGATGCGGGTGAGGAAGACGGTATTGGCGCAGAAGGCAAACTGAGCACCAGCCAAATGCTGACCGACCCCGAAGAAGCCGCCCAGTTTGTACTGGCTACCCAACTGGACGCGCTGGCGATTGCGATTGGCACCAGCCACGGCGCATACAAATTCACCCGCCCGCCCACGGGTGACGTACTGGCCATTAGCCGCGTGAAGGAACTCCACGCCCGCATTCCCAACACCCATTTGGTGATGCACGGCTCCAGCTCGGTGCCGCAGGATTTGCTGGACATCATCAACCAGTACGGCGGCCAGATGAAGCAGACCTATGGCGTGCCCGTCAAGGAAATTCAAGAAGCCATCAAGCACGGCGTGCGCAAGGTGAATATCGACACCGATATCCGCATGGCCATGACCGGCGCGGTGCGTAAATTCCAAGTGGAAAACCCCGACAAATTCGACATGCGCGAATGGATGAAGCCCGCCCGCGAAGCCGCCAAGGCGATTTGCAAACAGCGCTATCTGGAATTTGGCTGCGAAGGCCAGGGCGGCAAAATCAAGGGCTACACCCTGGAGCAAATGGCCAAGCGCTACGCCGCCGGTGAGCTGGCGCAAATGGTGAATTAACTTAACAAAGCGGGGCGCAATGCTACTGCGGGTAGCTTGCAAAACCACCCCGCCCTTTCGACAGGCTCAAGGCATCGCCTTTGGGCACCCCTCCTTAGCAAGGAGGGGAGTTAAAACCCGAGTACCTCTCCCCCTGACAAGGGGGAAGGGGAAAGACGCAACTCTGGTCGATTACTGGGATTGCCGTTAATAGGGGTTTTTTTGTTGCGATGCTTTTAAGCTCCCTTCGACTACGCTCAGGGAGCGGAGTGGTCACGCTGGCTGAGCGAAGTCGAAGCCAGTCCTTCGACAGGCTCACGAACCTAAGCCAAACTCCCTCAAGGAGCGCCCCATGACAGGCTGCGTTTACATTCTCCAGTGCGGTGATGGAAGCTACTACACCGGCAGCACTAAAGACATCGAAGTACGTTTATGGCAGCACCAAAATGGGCAGGGTGCCAATCACACGCGTAAGCATCCGCCGGTTGAGTTGGTATTTCTTTAGGACTTACGCAAACCCCATGGAAACCGAAGGGCTGCGCAGTTCCTGGCGCAGGTAGGCCGAGAGCATCTCATTCTTGATCTTGTAAATTGTGCTGCC
>JAHAYB010000030.1 GCA_018384835.1 Comamonas sp. | reverse complement strand
GGCAGCACAATTTACAAGATCAAGAATGAGATGCTCTCGGCCTACCTGCGCCAGGAACTGCGCAGCCCTTCGGTTTCCATGGGGTTTGCGTAAGTCCTAATGAAGCGTCTGCTTTTCATCTTTTACCCGCAATCAATAGCGGTAGGAAGGTTATTACTAACCTGCCAGTTAATATAGAACAACTGAAAATTCTTTGTCCTGATAATTGGCACTTGTTGGAGCTACGCACTCAAGCTGCACCTACCTTGGGAGTATGGGACGCTAGCAATCTAGCCGTTTCTCCAGCATTCCAACTATTTGATGATGGCAAAATAGTATCCCCTGCAAATCATTCTCCTTTTTCGTCGGTTTGGTGTTTTTTCTCTGAGTGGAAAGACTCTAACGGACTGGGGCCACTCTATATTATTGATGAGTGCCAGGTATCACTGCCAAGAAGTGGTACATCCAAGCAAATACAGGAATGGTTTCAGTTACATCGGCACTATAACGCTGATGTGATTTTAATATCTCAAAATTTTCGCCAGGTCGATATAATTATTACAGGGCTATTAGCCAATCTAATTATTTTCCGTAAGGCCGATATACTCGGTGATTCTAGTAGTTATATTCGCAAAGTAAAAGCTGGTTTTCGCGGCGAAGTGATTCAGACTGACCGGAGAAAATATGAAGCTAAGTTTTTTAGTATTTATAAAAGCCATACCCAAAGCAGTAGCGGCGCTGAATCCAGCTCACGTGATGTACGCCCTAAAGCTGGAATTTTAAAGCGTGTTACTCAAATTTATTGGGTCTTTGTCCTGGTCATCGTTGCCTGGACATTTTGGCCTGATGAGCCAAAAAAACCAGCACCAGCCTTGGTAGCACAACCATCCAAGCCAGCCGCTCCCAAGCCGACTGCTCCCGTACAAGAGCCTATGCCAAAGCCAGAGCCTGTACCTGCACCAACGTCAACACCAGCACCAAAGCCGCAGCCAGAGCCTGAACCAGAGCTAGACCCTACCGACCGATTTGGCTTACTCGATAGCAAGGCAGTACATATCCTAGGCAGCATGAGCATGGGGAATAAAGCCATTTTTGTCTTTGAAATTAGCGACGGGCAGCGGCGCTTGTTCCAGGTTGACAGTGGGGCACTGGAGCGTAGCGGCTATACCGTCCAGGTGATTGATACCTGTTTAGTCCAAGTCATTGCACCCAGTGGTAAGCCTCGTGCTGTCATTTGTGACGCTCCCAGCGGCAGCACTTATGACGCTCGCCGCCCACTGGTCATCGACCGTAAAACGGGGGAATCATCTTGGGATAAAGGGAGCTATCAGCCCTATCGCGCCGCTGCTGCATCTGGCTCGTTGTAGGCGCTGGCCGTCAACCGCACCAGGTGTACCCAAGAGGTACGGCGTAGCGTAGCGGTGCTGTTGCGCACCTAATGCGTAATGTGCCCCATGCACAGGGCGTAGTGCCACCGGCACCTTGCGCATAGCCAAACGTGTGACGCGGGGCACGACATCCGCAAAGCGTAGCCTGCCCTGCGCGTTTGTTTAGCCTTTTCGGCGTTTGCTCCCGCAACCTGTCAATTTTTTGCAGGAGCACTAAATGCTTATCGGATACGCACGGGTTAGCACCCAAGACCAAGACACCGCCCTACAGCTTGATGCACTCAAGCGCCAAGGCTGCACAAAAATCTACCAAGAGAAGGCCAGTGGCAGCACCCGTAAAGGTCGCCAGGAACTGGCCAAATGCCTAGAGAGCCTGCGCCCTGGCGATACCCTGGTCGTTTACAAAATTGACCGTGTTGCCCGCAGTCTTTTTGACCTGTTAGACATCCTCCGCTACCTAGAAAAGGCTGGGGCTACCATCAAAAGTGTTACGGAACCGCTGGACACCACCAATAGCATGGGGGTTTTTATGATTCAGATTTTGGGGGCGGTCGCTCAGTTGGAGAGGTCAATGATTCGAGAGCGCTCAATTGCTGGCCAACTGGCTGCTAGGGAGCGGGGGCGCTTGCCAGGGCGAGACAGGGCATTGAGCCCAGAGGATGAAGCAGAGGTAGTGAAGGCTTATTTGAACGGACTAGGCACTTATGCAAGCTTAGGCAAGCGCTACGGGGTATCCTTGTCTGCTGTTAAGCGTGCGGTCTATAGAGTGACAAAGTCGGCAGACTACGCGAAGCGCAACAAGCTCTAAAAGTTGTGTTATAGTTCGATTTCTTCGTTGGCGGGGACATCCGTTTCCGCCAAGCATTGGGCAAGGAAATTTTTTATTTTTTCTTGCCAGGCACAAAATTCTTGTGCTACAATGCAAGGCTTCGCTGCTCTGAAGTTCTCAGGGTTTGCACTAAGTTAAAGTTGAATAAATTTTTTT
>JAHAYB010000008.1 GCA_018384835.1 Comamonas sp. | reverse complement strand
AGAAGAAGCCGAGCAACTACTGGCACGCTACCCACACGAGTTTTCTGGTGGCCAGCGCCAGCGCTTGGCTATTGCCCGTGCCTTGGTATTGGAGCCGCAGGTGCTGGTACTCGATGAGCCAACCAGCGCCTTGGATGTCAGCATTCAAAAGCAGGTGTTAAGCCTGTTGCAGCGCTTGCAACGTGAGCGGGCTTTGAGCTATTTGCTCATCACCCACGATATGGATGTGGTGCAGGCCATGGCGCACCAAGTGCTGGTGATGGCGCAGTGCTAGAAAGCGGCACAACCGAGCAAGTGCTGACTGCACCCCAGCACGCTTATACGCAAATGCTGGTGCAGCATTTATAGGACTTACGCCTCCCGCTATTTCGCACAACGCACAAGCGGCAATAACAGGAGTTGATGCGTAAGTCTAAATTTAATAGTTATACCGATTTTTTTAGAAACGATAGCCCAAGCCCACCCCTACCAATACAGGGTTGACTTTGAAAGTGCCCAAGTGCCCTAGGCCAGCGCCACTGGCATCGACCTTGGTATCCATATAGACTTTTTTCACGTCAAAGTTAATGGACCAGTTTTTATCCAGCGCATAATCAAAGCCCACTTGCAATGCAGGACCCCAGCTATTTTTCTTGATAGTCACCGCACCACCGGCAATATCTACATTAGAAAAACGGGTGTAATTGACACCAGCACCTACATAGGGCTTAAAAGCGCCCAAGCCAGTCACATGGTATTGCGCTAGCAAAGTAGGAGGCAGGTGTTTAAGCGTACCCAGCTTGCTACCGTTAAGGCGCACATCGTGCTTTTGGGGGTAAGTCAAAATCAGCTCTGCCGCCCAGTTGGGGGTAAAGAAGTAGGAAATATCAATTTCTGGAATCGTCTTGTTTTTAATGCTTACCCCTGCTGCACCGGCGCTGCCACCGTTGTCGCTGTCAATGTGTACGGCGCGTAGGCGTAGCATCCAGGGGCTGGCATCATCGCCCGTTTGCGCAAAAGCAGCGCCTGTGGCCAAAGTGGTAGCAGCGGCGGCAAAAGCCAATACGGTTTTATGGAAAGACATCACATTTATCCTTATCGCAATTAGAGGGGTAAAAGGGCAGGGAGCAGGCTTGCGGCCAAGCCCGGCGCTATTGCAGCAAATGTTGATGCACCAAGATTTGTTTTAGGTCAACAAGCACGCAAGACCGTTCAATATAAATACGGTACTTGGTAAAAATGCAACGCTCAAAAGGCACTGCCAAGCAGCACTTGGGCTGTACCTTAGCGATACCTTGCTAGCTAGCGCTGTAGCAAAAAATTTTATTTTTATGAGTATCTATGATGCTTGGCGATACGAGGCCGCCGCCAAGCTATTGAAAATATAAAT
>JAHAYB010000521.1 GCA_018384835.1 Comamonas sp. | reverse complement strand
GGCGCAGGCTTGGCCAAAAATACGGTGGCTGGCCGCGTCAACGGTCGTCTGCTCGATGCCTGCGACTTGATTGAGCAAGATGCCAAGCTGCAGATCATCACCCCCAAAGACCAAGAGGGGTTGGAAATCATCCGCCACTCCTGTGCGCACTTGGTGGGCCTTGCCGTCAAGCAGCTTTACCCCACGGCCAAGAGGGTGATTGGCCCGGTGATTGAAGAGGGCTTTTACTACGACATCTCTTACGAGCGCCCCTTCACGCCAGAAGACGTGGCGGCCATTGAGCAGCGCATGAAAGAGCTGATTGCGCAAGACTACGAAGTTATCAAAAAGCTCACCCCCCGCGCCGAGGTCATTCGTGTGTTTCAAGAGCGCGGCGAAGAGTACAAGCTGCGCCTGATTGAAGACATGCCCAACGAGACCGAAATGGGCTTGTACTTCCACCAAGAATACGTTGATATGTGCCGTGGCCCGCACGTACCGAACACCCGCTTTTTGAAGGTCTTCAAACTCACCAAGCTGGCAGGCGCATACTGGCGCGGCGATGCGCGCAATGAGCAGTTGCAGCGCATCTATGGCACCGCCTGGGCGGATAAAAAAGACCTGAGCGCCTACATCACCCGCATCGAAGAGGCCGAAAAGCGCGACCACCGCAAGCTAGGGCGCGAGTTGGACTTGTTCCATATTGATGAGTGCTCGCCTGGCACGGTGTTCTGGCACCCCAAGGGCTGGCGCTTGTGGCAGGAGGTGGAGCAATACATGCGCCGCGTCTATCGCGACAATGGCTACCACGAAGTCAAAGCGCCGCAGATTTTGGATCGCACGCTGTGGGAGAAAACCGGCCACTGGGACAAGTACCGCGACAACATGTTCACCACCGAGAGCGAAAAGCATGATTTCGCCCTCAAGCCCATGAACTGCCCTGGGCATATTTTGATTTCCAAGCAAGGCATTAAAAGCTACCGCGAGCAGCCGCTGAGCATGGGCGAGTTTGGCCAATGCCACCGCAACGAGCCAACGGGCGGGCTGCACGGCATCATGCGGGTGCGGGCGTTTACGCAGGACGATGGCCATATCTTCTGCACCGAAGACCAGGTTCAGCAAGAAGTGCTCAACTTCACTCGCTTGCTGCAACAGGTGTATGGCGATTTTGGCTTTACCGACATCATCTACAAAGTAGCCACCCGCCCCGAGGCGCGTATCGGCTCCGATGAAAGCTGGGACAAGGCCGAGGCAGCGCTGTTCGATAGCCTCAAAGCCTCCAACTGTGATTACCAGGTAGCAGTGGGCGATGGTGCTTTTTACGGCCCCAAAATTGAATACACCCTGAAGGACGCGCTAGGCCGCCAATGGCAGTGCGGCACGATTCAGGTGGACTTTTCCATGCCTGAGCGCCTGGATGCCGAATATGTCGGTGAGGACGGCAACCGCCACCGTCCCGTGATGCTGCACCGCGCCATTGTGGGCTCGATGGAGCGCTTTATTGGCATTCTGATTGAACAGTTTGCTGGTGCGCTGCCGCTGTGGCTGGCTCCTGAGCAGGTGGCCGTGCTCAATATTACCGACGCGCAGGCCGATTACGTCAGCGAAATTGTGGCGAAACTGCAAAAAGCCCTACCCGAACATGCGCAGAAATTTGTCGCAGACCTGCGCAACGAGAAGATAACGTATAAAATACGCGGTCACGCATTGCAAAAGTTACCCTACATTTTGGTTGTGGGCGACAAAGAAAAAGCCGCTGGCACAGTGGCCGTGCGTGGTCGGGGCAACAAAGATTTAGGCGTAATGCCGGTAGATGATTTCATCGCCTTAATGGCGCAGCAAATCGCCGCTAAAGCCTGAACCTAAATCTAACCTACCCCTGTCATACAACGCGGACTTACCTCCGCGTTGTTGTTCTTATAAGCCGCTACGCTTTTCGTAGTGATTAATTTGTTAGGGTGATTGCCATAGCTACAGAATTTCGTGACCGTCGCCAGCGTGAAGAGCGCAAGCACCGTCTCAACCGAGAAATTACCGCGCCAGAAATCCGTCTGATGGGGCCAGACAACGAGGCTCTAGGGATCGTGCCGCTGCAAGAGGCCTTGCATGCTGCCGGTGAGTTTGATGTTGATTTGGTGGAAATTGCCTCCACTGCCAACCCTCCGGTCTGTCGCTTGATGGATTACGGCAAGTTCAAGTACCAAGAGCAGAAAAAAGCCGCTGAAGCCAAAGCCAAGCAAGCCGTGGTTGAGGTCAAAGAGGTGAAGTTCCGCCCTGGCACGGACGACGGTGACTACAGCATCAAGCTGCGTAATATCCGACGTTTTTTGGCTGATGGTAATAAGTGTAAAATCACCCTCCGCTTTCGTGGCCGCGAAATCACGCACCAACAGTTGGGCATGGATCTTTTGAACCGCCTGCGCGACGATTTGGCAGACAGCATCCAGGTGGAACAATTCCCCAAGCTGGAAGGCCGTCAAATGGTGATGATGATTGCCCCCGCCCGTAAAAAGCCAGCTAGCACTGGCAAACCTGCAGAGCAGGCTGAAGGCACAGAGAAAGCGGAATAAGCCTTTTTTGAACAATCAACTTGGCTTGCCAGCGATGGCAAAGCCAGGTTTTTTGTGTGCTGGCCTTATCGGGTCAGCACCTAGAAGTGTCTCGGGGCCAACAAGTTTTGCTGTGGTGGCAAACGCCTTGTGAGCACAATCAACAGGAGCATTCAATGCCCAAAATGAAAACCAAGAGCAGCGCGAAGAAACGTTTTCGCGTGCGTCCCGGTGGTACCGTTAAGCGCGGTCAAGCCTTCAAGCGTCACATTCTGACCAAGAAGACCACCAAAAACAAACGTAACCTGCGCGGTATCGTCAATGTGCATGAGTCCGATTTGGGCTCTATCGCCAAGATGATGCCTACGGCTGGCCTGTAATTCACTGACGAACAAGGAGAAACACTATGCCTCGCGTCAAACGTGGTGTAACGGCTCGCGCCCGCCACAAACGAGTTCTCGCCCAAGCCAAGGGCTTCCGTGGTCGCCGTGGTAACGTCTTCCGCGTTGCCAAGCAAGCGGTAATGAAGGCAGGCCAATACGCCTACCGTGACCGCCGCAACAAGAAGCGCGTATTCCGCCGTCTGTGGATTACCCGTATCAACGCCGCTGCCCGTGAACTGGGTCTGACCTACAGCCAGTTTGCCAATGGCCTGAAGAAAGCTGCTATCGAAATCGACCGCAAAATGCTGGCCGATATCGCTGTGCATGACAAAGCTGCGTTTGGCAGCATCGTGGAGCAAGTCAAGGCCAAGCTGGCTGCTTGATTCACGTTCTAGCGGTTGACAGGCTCAGGCTTGGCGGCTGTTAGCACTCCATCCGGCAAGGGCTAGAGCTTGAAAAGGCACTAGCCCTTGTTTTATTGAACCTTGATTTGAACGCCCCAAAAAAAGAGTCGCCATGAACGAGTTGGATTCCTTGGTTGCCAGTGCCCGCGAGCTATTTGCCCAAGCCGCAACCCCTGTTGATTTGGAAAACGCCAAAGCCCAGTTTCTAGGCAAGTCGGGCAAGATGACTGAGCTGATGAAAGGCATGGCCAAGTTAAGCGTAGAAGAGAAAAAAACACGCGGCGCGGCCATCAATCTTGCCAAACAAGCCATTGAAGCGGCTTTGAGCGAGCGCCGCCAAGCCCTGGCCGATGCCGAGCTAGAGCTACAGCTTCAAGCCGAGCGCCTAGACGTAAGCCTGCCCGGTCGCCAGCGTGGTACGGGTGGTCTGCACCCCGTGTCCCTGACGCTGGAGCGCATCGAAGGCATTTTTACCTCTATGGGCTTTGATGTGGCCGATGGCCCCGAGATTGAATCCGACTGGTTCAACTTCACCGCGCTCAACACCCCGGAAGACCATCCCGCACGTTCCATGCACGACACCTTCTATGTAGAAGGCGGCACGGAAAACGCCCCCAATTTGCTACGCACCCACACCAGCCCCATGCAGGTGCGCCATGCGGTGCAGCATGTCAAGCGCTACTGCCATCTGATTGATGCTGGGCAGGAAATGCCAGAAATCCGCGTGATTGCCCCCGGGCGCACTTACCGCGTGGACTCGGACGCTACGCACTCGCCCATGTTTCACCAATGTGAAGGGCTGTGGATTGGCGAGAACGTCAGCTTCAAGGATTTGAAGGTGGTGTTCACCGATTTTTGTAAAACCTTTTTTGAAAGCGAAGACTTGGTGCTGCGCTTTCGCCCCAGCTTTTTCCCCTTTACCGAGCCAAGCGCGGAAATCGACATTCAATTCCAAAGCGGCCCCTTAGCGGGTAAGTGGCTGGAAGTGGCGGGCAGTGGCCAAGTTCACCCCAACGTGGTACGCAATATGGGGTTAGACCCCGAGCGCTTTATCGGCTTTGCCTTTGGCATGGGGCCTGACCGCCTGACCATGCTGCGCTACGGCGTGAATGATTTGCGCCTGTTCTTTGACGGCGACATTCGCTTTCTGTCGCAATTTCGTTGATTTGGCAAAGGTGTTTTAAGTTATGCAATTTCCTGAATCCTGGTTGCGCCAATACTGCAACCCGCCTTTGAGTACCCAAGAGCTGGCCGATACCCTGACCATGGCTGGCCTGGAAGTCGAAGAGCTTGACCCCGTTGCTCCGCCCTTTACCGGCATCGTCGTGGGCGAAATCAAAGAGGCGGTGCAACACCCCGATGCCGACCGTCTGCGCGTCTGTCAGGTCGATGTGGGTGCGCCAGAGCTACTGAGCATTGTCTGCGGTGCGCCTAACGCTCGCGTAGGCATCCGTGTGCCCTGCGCTACCGTGGGCGCAGAATTGCCCCCCGGCGAAGATGGCAAGCCCTTCAAAATCAAAGTGGGCAAGCTGCGCGGTGTGCAAAGTTTTGGCATGTTGTGCTCGGCGCGTGAGCTGGGGCTGTCGCAAGACCATGATGGCCTGCTAGAGCTGCCGCTGGACGCACCGCTGGGACAAAACATCCGCCAGTACTTGAATCTGGACGATACGCTGTTCACCCTCAAATTGACGCCCAATCTGGCGCATTGCCTGTCGGTCTATGGTGTGGCGCGTGAGCTGGCGGCTTTGACAGGTGCGCCCTTGCAGCCTTTGGATTTCCCCCAAGCCACCGTTGGCCACCAAGACAAGCTGCCCATCACCATTGAGGCCAGCGACCTGTGCGGACGCTTTTCTGGCCGCATCGTGCGCGGGGTGAATACCCAGGTCAAAACCCCGCAGTGGATGGTGGATCGTCTGGCGCGTTGTGGTCAGCGTTCGGTGTCGCCGCTGGTGGATATTTCCAACTACGTGATGTTTGAACTGGGTCAGCCCAGCCATATTTTTGACCTCGACAAAATCCAGGGCGGCCTGCAAGTGCGCTGGGGCAAAGCCGATGAACAGCTGGAATTGCTCAACGGCAACACCGTCACCGTAGATGCGGAAGTCGGTGTCATTGCCGATGAGCGCGGTTTGGAATCGCTGGCCGGCATCATGGGCGGCGAAGCCACGGCGGTTGCTGATGCCACGCGCAATATCTATATCGAAGCCGCTTTCTGGTGGCCGAAGGCGGTGGCGGGGCGTTCGCGCCGCTTTAACTTTTCGACCGATGCAGGCCATCGTTTCGAGCGCGGCGTTGACCCTGCCCACACCGTGCAGGTCATCGAGCGCATTACCGCCCTGGTGCTGGAGATTTGCGGCACGCCCGAAACAAGCTGCGGCGTGATGGACGACCAGCAGCCCAATATGCCCACACCCAAGCCGGTACAACTGCGCGTAGCACGGGCGGCCAAGGTCATCGGTATGCCCGTCACCGAGCAGCAATGCGTGGATGCCCTGAACGGCCTGGGGCTACCTGCCCAAGGCAAAGACGGCGTAGTAACGGTGACTGCCCCCACCTTCCGCTTCGACATCAATCTTGAGGAAGACCTGATTGAAGAAGTCGCCCGCATGATTGGCTACGACAAGCTGCCCACTAGCAAGCCGCTGGCTCCGATTGCGCCCAAGCTGCCTGCTGAAAATCGCCGTAGCGCCTTTGCTGTGCGCCGTCTGCTGGCGGGGCTGGGCTATCAGGAAACCATCAACTTCAGCTTTGTAGAAGAAAAATGGGAGCATGAACTGGCGGGTAACACCAACCCCATCCAGCTACTGAACCCCATTGCCAGCCAATTGAGCGTGATGCGCTCGTCCTTGCTGGGTTCTTTGCTGCAAGTGCTCAAGTTCAACCTCGACCGCAAAGCCCCCCGCGTGCGCGTGTTCGAGTTGGGGCGTGTCTTCTGGAAAGACGACAGCATTACCGACAGCGACACCAGCGTCAAAGGCTTTGCCCAGCCCATGCGCGTGGCGGGTTTGGCCTATGGCGCAGCCCAGCAACTGCAATGGGGTGTGTCCGAAGCGAAGATTGACTTCTTCGATGCCAAGGGCGATGTGGAGGCGCTGCTTGCCCCCCTGCGCCCCAGCTTTGAACCTGCCGAGCACCCCGCCATGCACCCAGGGCGCTGTGCCCGTGTGCTGCTGGATGGCAAGGCGATTGGCTTTGTTGGCGAGTTACACCCCAAATGGCGACAGCAATGGGATTTGCCGCAAGCGCCCGTGCTGTTCGAGCTGGATTTGGATGCCGTGCTTCAGCGCTCCGTGCCGGTGTTTGCGCCGGTCTCCAAACACCAAATGGTGGAGCGTGATATTGCCGTGGTGGTTAAAGAGGCGGTCAGCCATAGCCAGGTAATGCGGGCGGTGCAGGGTGCAGAAGCTGCCGCGCCTTTGCTGCGCTCGGTCGTGCTGTTTGATGTCTTCCGCCCAAAAAAGCTCAAGGCCGGCGAAGAAGCCGCTGCCGGTGCTTTGGCACAGGATGAGAAAAGCCTGGCGCTGCGCCTACGCCTGGGGCGTGACGATGCCGCTTTGGTGGATACGGACATTGAAACCGCCGTGCAAGCCGTAGTAGCGGCTTTGGCCGCCCAAGTGGGCGCAAAGTTGCGAGGTTAAGCCCATGACGCAGCAGTTATTACCACTGGAGGAGGCAGCGCACAGCGATTGTCCCCCCTTGCCCACCCTGACCAAAGCCGAGCTGATAGAGCAACTGTCCGAACAGCTTGGCCTGCACAAAAACGATGCGAAAGAGGTGGTCGATGGCTTTTTTGAGCTGATGCTCGAATGCTTGGCAACGGGCGAAGACCTCAAAATCTCTGGCTTGGGCAATTTTCAGGTGCGTGATAAAGCCTCGCGCCCAGGGCGCAACCCGCGCACCGGGGATTTGGTGCCGATTGCTGCGCGGCGGGTGGTGGTGTTTCATGCCAGCACCAAGTGCAAGGCGCTGCTGCAACAGGGCTAGAGGGGCAGCGCTCCAAGTGCAAACGCGTTCTTGGAGCGCTGCTGATAACAGGGTTTAGTTTAGGGTGCTTTGGTTTTACCGCTGCGCCCATCCATTTCGCGGTGGCGGCGCAACGTGTTCCACTGCCCCTGAAACTGAGCGCTGAGCTGCTCCACTAAATATACCGAGCGGTGCTGCCCCCCCGTGCAACCAATCGCCACGGTAACGTAGCTGCGGTGATTGGCCTGGTGGGCAGGCAACCATTCATCCAGAAACTGGGCGATATGTGCCTGCATGGCCTGGGCGCTGGGCTGCTGGCGCAGAAATTGTTGTACAGGCTCGTCCCGACCCGTTAGGGGGCGCAATTGCGGGTCGTAATAGGGGTTGGGCAACATACGCACGTCAAACACATAGTCGGCATCCAGCGGCAACCCGTGTTTGAAGCCAAAGGACTGGAACACCAAGGTGAGCTGGTTGGCCGGTGCGCGTATCAAAGAGCGCACATAGCTTTGCAACTGCGGCCCCAGCAGGCTGCTGGTATCTAGCACATGGGCATGTTCACGCAGCTCGGCCAGTAGTTCGCGCTCGTGCTCAATCACCTCAGCCAGGGCTTTGCCGTCTGGTGCATCAGTGGGCGACAGCGGGTGGCGGCGGCGTGTTTCAGAAAAGCGGCGCACCAAGGTACTGGTATTGGCATCCAGAAACAGAATGTGCAGCTGCACCCCCTGGTCGCGCAGGGTTCTGAGCTGTTGCAAGCGCTTGGGCAGATTGGGCAGGCTGGCGGCGCTACGTGCATCAATAGCAATGGCCACGCGGTTACCGTGGTGGGCATGTTTAAGGCGCACAAACGCGGGCAGCAACTCGGGCGGCAGGTTATCCACGCAGTAGTAGCCTGCATCTTCCA
Organism: Comamonas sp.; assembly: GCA_018384835.1. GTDB lineage: Bacteria > Pseudomonadota > Gammaproteobacteria > Burkholderiales > Burkholderiaceae_C > Comamonas. Next base: position 1,300 of record JAHAYB010000521.1, on the reverse strand, counting down.
ATGCGTTCAAAGCCACGGACTTGCCAGAGCCGGACATGCCGGTAATCAGTACGACATCTAAAGCCATTGGGCTGCTTCCTTTCGTAGTTTTCACCCTATTCATCGCCTCATAACGGCTACTGTGGTGTGGGTTCTGCCAGCATTTCCCGCGCATGGGCTAGGCTCGTGGCTGAGATTTTTTCGCCGCCCAGCATACGGGCAATTTCCTGCTCTCTTTGCGCTGCTGTGGCGGGGGTAACTTGGCTGGTGCTGCCGGTTTTGCTGCGGCGCTTGCTGACCACATAGTGCTGGTCAGCGCAGGCGGCAACTTGGGGTAGGTGGGTGACGGCCAGTACTTGGTGGGTATGCCCAATATCGTGCATCAGGCGGCCTACGGTTTGGGCGACTGCGCCGCCTATGCCAGCATCCACCTCGTCAAAAATCAGCGTGGGAGCCTGCCCTTTGGCACTGGTGGTCACAGCAATCGCCAGCGAGAGGCGCGATAGTTCGCCGCCAGAGGCAACTTTGCCAATCGGCCTGGGGCTGGCTCCGGGGTGGCCTGCCACCAAAAACTGCACATCGTCCAGGCCATCTGCGCCGGGGCTGGTCAGGTCTTGTATTTGCACAGCAAACACCCCGCCTTCCATGCCCAGCCCCTGTATGGCATGGGTGATGGCCTGTGCCAGCCTGGGTGCGGCCTTGCGGCGTTGCTGGGACAGGGTTTGCGCTGCCTGCTGGTAGGCCGCCTGGGTGTGCTGGGCGGCTTGTTGCAGAGCGTCCAGGTCAGTAGCGCTATCCAGGGCGCTGAGTTGCTCTTGCCAGCTTGCCAGCAGGGCGGGCAGCTCTTCGGGCAGGCGTTTGTAGCGACGGGCTAATTGCAGCCATAGGCTCAGGCGCTCGTCTAGGCTGGCCAGGCCCTCAGGGTCTAGCTCGGTGCGCTGGGTGTAGAGGTGCAGGCTGTGCAGCGCATCTTCCACCTGCGCCAAGCTGCTGGCCAGCACCTCGGCAATGCTGGTAAAGGCAGGCTCTAAGTGTGCCTGGGCTTGCAGCAGTTGTAGGGCACGGTTTAAGCCCTGGGTCAGGCTGGTGGTGGCGCTGCCATGGTGGTGGTGGGCGTTGTCGTCTTCTGCACCTTCCAGGCAGGCAATGCTGGCTTGGGCGGTGTCAATCAGGGTCTGGGCGTGGGCGAGGCGGGCGTGCTGCTGGTTGAGTTCTTCCCATTCATCGGCACGGGGGTTGAGCTTTTGCAGCTCTTCAATTTGCCACAGCAGGCGTTCGCGCTCGGTGTGTAGATGTTCTTGGGCGGCTTGTGCTTGCTCTA
>JAHAYB010000514.1 GCA_018384835.1 Comamonas sp. | reverse complement strand
GATATCGCGCACCAGCCCCAGCTTGAGCATGGCCTGGCGGGCGGGGCTAGGCTTAGGCTTGGGCGTGGGGGCTGGCGGATTTGGCATCCCCGCATTCTAGGCAGTTAAAAAACGCTAGCAGCCGTTACGCCTTTTGCCCTTTGTTCAGCCACAACGTCAACGCTTACGCATCTATCATATTTAAATATGCAAATATGCAAACATCTGCACCAACCACAAAAGAGTGCAATGGTAAAATTTTGAAACTATTAGAGCGTGACCATGCGCCAGTGCATGGCCATCGCTTCAAACGGTCGGCTTTTGTGCAAGAAGGTGCGTTTCATGTTGAAAAAAATCGCAGTTGACCAGCTTCGCTTGGGCATGTACATCCACTCTTTAGGGGGGGCATGGATACACCACCCCTTTTGGCGTAGCCAATTTTTACTGGATACCGCCAAAGACTTGCAGCAACTACGTGCTAGCAAAATTCCAGAGCTGTGGATTGATTTGCGCCGGGGGCTGGATGTATTTTCTCCAACCCATACTGCCACCTCCCTAGACCCTATGCCAGAGCACACGGCCAGCGCACACACGCTTGCCGAAAACAGCCCCTTGGCGCTAGAGCTGGCGCAAGCACGCCAACTATGCGAACAAGCCCGCGAGGCAGTGCAAGACATGTTCCAAGAAGCGCGTATGGGCAAGGCCATTGATGTCAACACCTGCACCGCGCTGGTGCAAGAGATTAGCGATTCGCTGGCCAAAAACCCCGACGCTTTAATTAGCGTAGCGCGGCTCAAAACGGCAGATACCTACACCTATATGCACTCTGTTGCCGTAAGCGCTTTAATGGCGGCACTGGCTCGCCAGCTCGGTTACAGCGAAGAGCAAGTGCAACAAGCGGCCTTAGCGGGCTTGCTGCACGACGTGGGCAAAGCCCGCGCTGATATTGAGATTTTGAATAAACCCGGCGCACTCACCGATGCCGAGTTTGAACACATCAAGCAGCACCCCGTCACCGGTTATCGCCTGCTACAAAAAAGCGTAGCCGATACGCTGGTGCTCGATGCCTGCCTGCACCACCATGAGCGCCTGGACGGCAAAGGCTACCCCGATGGCCTTAAAGGCACGCAAATCTCCGAACTAGCCCGCATGGCCGCTATCTGCGATGTGTATGACGCTATCACGTCCGACCGCCCCTACAAGCGCGGTTGGTCGCCCGCTATTGCTTTGCGGCACATGTCTCAATGGTGCGGCAACCACTTGGATGAACGCTTATTTCGCGCCTTTGTTAAAACCTTGGGGGTGTATCCCGTAGGCAGCTTGGTGCGCCTGAGCAACCAAGAGCTGGCCGTGGTCTTCGCCCCCTGCGCAGAAAACACCCTGGTGCCCAAGGTGGTGCGCTTTTTTGATATTGATAACTGCTGCTGGCTTAGGCAGCCCGTGCTCACGGATTTGCGTGAATGCCAGGTGCAGCCCTCCAATGGGGGCGGGGATGCACTCTCTATCATCCGCCGCGAAGACCCCAACACCTGGCCATTTGACTGTCAAGTGCTTGAAGACCTGTGGCAAAACGCCTGCCAAGCCAGCCACTACGCAGAGGATGATTCTCAACACTGGCTGGCCTGCCCCGCCTTATTGGCTGTCTAACAACGCACCCCATAAGAAAGAGCGCTAGCTTTGAAATGAAGGGCTTTGCGCTTAAAACGCCACTGCGCGGTTACGCCCTTGGCTTTTGGCGCGGTATAGCGCCTCATCAGCGCGTGCTAGCAGGGCTGAGGAGCCGCTGCCGCCCGAGGCTTGCGGATAAGGCACTGCCGCATAAGCCCCCGCGCTAATACTGACATGGCGCGGCTGCAATTCAGAGTTGGCGTGCTCCAGCTCTAAATTGCGCACGGCCTGCACCATTTTTTCTGCCACCACCAAGGCTCCTTGGGTATCGGTGTCGTGCAGTAGCACTACCAGCTCCTCACCGCCGTAACGTGCCAGCAAGTCGGTATTGCGATGCAGGCAGCCGCCCACGGCCAAGGCTACGGCTTGCAAGCAAGCATCCCCTTTTAAGTGGCCATAGTGGTCGTTGTAGCGCTTGAAGTAGTCCACATCCAGCATGACGATGCCAACGGGGCGCTCACCGCGCAAGGCCAGGGCGCAGGCTTGCTCTAGGCGGTCGTTGAAGTAGGCGCGGTTGGCAATCGAGAGCAGGGCATCGGTACGCGCTAGGGTGCTCAAGCGCTGGTTGGCCGCCTCTAGCTCTTGGGTGCGCAGGGCTACGCGCTCTTCTAAGCTTTGGTTGACTTCGGCCAGTTGCGCGTTTTGTGCAGCCAATGTTTGGTACAGGCGGCCAATCATTTTGAGCAGCGCTTGCGTGCCTTGGTTGTGGTTTTGCGCCTCGCGCTTGAAGGCATCGGCAGCGCTCATGCCCTCATTGAGCCAACTGAGCTGGCGCGCCATCGCCTGGTCAATACCCAGAATATGCAGCCCCAGCCATGAGGTTAAAAACCCTACGAAGGTGGTGGCTGGGTCAGTCATGTGTTTGCGCTGGCTCCAAAGCATCTGAATCTGCGCCACAAACTGCCCGTGCATTTCTTGGTTAGGACTTACGCAAACTATAAATTAATAGACAAATATAATGAAATTTGAGAT
>JAHAYB010000251.1 GCA_018384835.1 Comamonas sp. | reverse complement strand
GTGCAGACCATGCGCGTCTTCAAGCCTCTGGCGGCTAATAAGACGCTGCTGGAGTCTTGGACCTTCCGCCTGGTGGGTGCGCCCGACAACTTGCTGGAGCGCACGCTGATGTACAACCGCCTGATTAACGCCCCCACCTCCGTTGTGGCGCACGACGATACCGAGCTGTACGAACGCGCCCAGGAGGGCTTGCACAGCCGAGGGCGAGACTGGATCAACATCCAGCGCCTGTATGACGCTGATGAGCCGCGTGATGATGCCGAATTTGTCACCAACGGCACCAACGAGCTGCAAATGCGCAACCAAATGCGCGCCTGGGCGCAGTTCATGACCCAAAGCATGACGCAACAAGCCGATAGCAAGCAAGACGAAGGGAGCGCCGCATGAGCCAGACCAACACCCCCCCCACCGACCAGCAGTTGAGCGAGTTTGTCTATCACGAAGCGCTGATTCTGGATGAGCTGCGCTTTGACGACTGGCTGGATTTATTCACCGAAGACGGCTACTACTGGATGCCGCTCTCGCCCACGCAGACCGACCCGCTGCTGCATACCTCGCTGCTGTACGAGGACAAGCTGCTGCTCAAGGTACGCATTGAGCGCCTGCACGGCAAGCGCACCTATTCCCAGCAGCCGCAAAGCCGCTGCCACCACCTGCTGCAACAGCCCGTGGTGCTAGAGCGCGACGATGCCCAAGGCCGCTACCAAGTGCGCACCGCCTTTCACTATGTAGAAACCCGTGGGGACGAGCAGCAACTATTTGCAGGCTGGGCAACGCATGAGCTGCTCAATACGCCAGATGGTCTGCGCATTGCGCTTAAGAAGGTGCAACTGGTCAACTGTGATGCGGCCTTTGGCAACATCCAGCTCTTTATGTAAAGGCAAGGGGTCAACACAAACTATGGATGTCATCACCCAATTGAGCCAAACCTTTCCCCCGGCCACGCGCACTGTGGTGCAGTTGCTGCAAGCCCAGGCAGTGCGGTATGGCCAGCAAACCCTGCTGGTGGCCGGTGAGCAGCGCTGGAGCTTTGCCCAGGCGCTAGAGCAGGCGCAGCGCTGGGGCAGCACCCTGCGCCAGGCCGGTATTACCCAAGGCGACCGCGTAGCGCTGTATTGCAGCAACCGCGCAGAGTTCATGCAGATTTTGCTGGGCTGTGCCTGGATTGGGGCGGTCATCGTGCCGATTAACACCGCCTCACGCGGGGCGCAGTTGCGCCATATTTTGAGCAACTCAGGCGCACGCCTACTGGTGGCAGAAGATGCCGGGTTAGAGGCCGTGCTGGCACTCGATAGCCAAGAGGGCGCACCCGTGCCGCTGCAAGCCATCTGGCACTTAGACCACGCCGCCAGCAGCCTGCCCGCTGACCCGCGCTGCCAAGCCTACCCCCAGGCTGGTGATACCTTGGCCGAGCCTGCCACCATCCACCCCGGCGATACCTTTGCCATTTTGTACACCTCGGGCACGACTGGGCTATCCAAAGGCGTGTGCTGCCCCCATGCCCAGTATTTCTGGTGGGCGGTACATGCTTGCTCTTTGCTGGAACTGGTGCAGGGCGATGTGCTGGTTACCACCTTGCCGCTGTTCCATACCAACGCCATGGGCGCTTTCTTCCAGGCGCTGCTGTGCGGTGGCACTTTGGTGGTGGAAAAACGCTTCTCCGCCTCGGCCTTTTGGGAGCAGTTGGTGCGCCACCAAGCCACCGTTACCTATGTGCTGGGGGCGATGGTTCCCATCCTGCTGTCTAAAAACCCCTCAGCCAACGACAGGGCGCATCAGGTGCGTATTGCGCTTGCGCCGGGCGTGCCGCCGCAGTTCCACGCGGAATTTACCCAGCGCTTTGGTATGGGGCTGCTGGATGGCTATGGCTCTACCGAAAGCAATTTCGTGCTGGGCGCACCCATGAACGCCATGCGCCCCGGCACCATGGGGCAAATCCGCCCCGGCTTTGAAGCCCGCGTGGTCGATGAGCACGATAATCCCCTGCCACCCGGCCAGCCCGGCGAGCTGGTGCTGCGTGCTGACGAGCCTTTTGTTTTTGCCACCGGCTACTTCGGCATGGACGATAAAACCGTGGAAGCCTGGCGTAATCTGTGGTTTCACACCGGCGACCGCGTGGTGTGCGACACGGATGGCTACTACACCTTTATGGACAGGCTCAAGGATGCGATTCGCCGCCGGGGGGAGAACATCTCCTCTTACGAGGTGGAGCAGGTGCTACTGAGCCACCCCGAGGTAGAGGTGGCCGCCGTCTTCCCCGTGAAAAGCGAACTGGCCGAAGATGAGGTCATGACCACCATCGTGCTGCGCGAAGGCGCAAGCCTTGACCCGGTGGAGTTAATGCGCTTTTGCGAGCCGCGCCTGTCCTACTTTGCCGTGCCGCGCTATGTGGAATTTATGGCGCAACTGCCTTCTACCGAGAACGGCAAAATCCAAAAATTCAAGCTGCGCGAGCGTGGTGTAACCCCCCAAACCTGGGACCGTGAGGCCGCCGGGTACCAACTCAAACGGTAAGCCTATGGCGCAGATTGCAAGCTCTAAACGCAAGGGCTATGAGGGCGTGGCGCTGGCCGTGCCCGTCACCGTGCCCTATCAACGCTACAGCAGCCATGGGGCGCACTGGTTTGTCGGCCAGGCGCTGCATGGCCTGCTGCAAGCCAGCGGGCTAGATAAAGCCGCGATTGACGGGCTCACCGTTAGCAGCTTTTCTTTAGCACCTGATACAGCCGTAGGTGTGACCCAGCACCTGGGGCTGTCGCCCCGCTGGTTAGACCACATCCCCACCGGCGGAGCCAGCGGCGTAATGGCGCTGCGCCGCGCAGCACGAGCCGTGCAGGCGGGCGATGCCGACATCGTGGCCTGCATTGCCGCTGATACCAATCATGTGGACTCCTTCCGCCAGACCCTGGGCGCGTTCAGCGGCTTTGCGCGTGATGCCACCTACCCCTATGGCGCGGGGGGGCCGAACTCGATTTTTGCCTTTATCACCAGCCACTACATGCGCAGCTATGGTGCGCGGCGTGAGGACTTTGGCCGCATCTGCGTTGCCCAGCGCGAAAACGCTTTGCGCAACCCCCATGCGCTCATGCGCAAACCCCTCAGCCTAGAGCAGTACATGGAGGCGCGGGTCATTTCCGACCCCATCCACTTGTTTGACTGCGTGATGCCCTGTGCCGGTGCCGATGCCTTTTTAGTGATGAGCGCCGAGCGGGCGCGTGACCTAGGCTTGCCCCATGTGCTGCTGCGTGGTGCCATCGAACGGCACAACGCCTACAGCGACGACCCCATCATGTGGCGCGGCGGCTGGCGTGTGGACAGGGAAGATTTATATGCGCAAGCAGCCATGCAGCCCCAGGACATTGACATGCTGATGACTTATGACGACTACCCCGTCATCAGCATGATGCAGATGGAAGACTTGGGCTTTTGCGACAAGGGCGAAGGCGCGGCCTTTGTGCAGTCGCACGATTTGACCTTTGCAGGCAGCTTTCCCCACAACACCAGCGGCGGCCAGCTCTCTATGGGGCAGGCGGGCGCAGCCGGTGGCTTTATTGGCGTGGTGGAAGCCATTCGCCAACTGACTGGCCAGGCTGGTGAACGCGCCGTAGCCAATGCCCGCACCGCCATGATTGGCGGCTTTGGCATGGTGGTGTATGACCGCTGCCTGTGTACCGGTGCAGCCATTGTGGAGGCCAGTGTATGAGTATCCCCATGATGGCGGGCGCCCCGCCCGGGGGCCGGGGGGGGCGCGCCCCGCGGGGGCCCCCCGCCGGCCCCCGCGGGGGGGCGGGGGGGGGGGGGGGCGGGGCGGCGGGGGGG